>CAMWNA010000039.1 GCA_947175515.1 uncultured Clostridia bacterium
GGTTAGTTTAAAAAACAAAAGAAAAGTCTTTGATCAAATTAAAAAAATTAAAAAGATCAAACCAAGTGCTAAAAATAAAAAAATCGTACATTACTCCAATGCACCTAAATTAAAATTTGATTTTCAGGTTGTGGGTACATTTGAATTTTCAGTGCAAACGAAACAGTTTGTTGATATAGAATTGGTTGTGGACATTAATGCTTCAGTTGAGTTTGGCGGGCAATTTGTTGTAGTATATGTTCCTTGTTTTTGGCGCGCAGAATTTGGAATAGAAGTCGAACTTAAGTTTACATTTTTGACGGAAGAAGACAGAAAGGCTTTATTTAAATTAGAAGATTTTTTTAAATTATCTGTTGAAATTTACGGTAAAGGAGAAATCGGTGTCGGATTTTGTGATTTATTAAGCGTTTCTGGCTATCTTAGGCTTGGATTAAGGTTTGAATGGCAAGTAGCAAAAAATTACGTTGATTTATATGGCACTGTGTTGGCAGGAGTAAAACTTAAAGCACTTTTTTGGGATTTCCAATGGGATATTTACGATAACAAATGGAAACTAGCAAGTAATCATGAAAACAAACAAAAAATACGTTGTCTGAATAATTCACAAAATAATATTTATGAAGCTTCAAAGCCTGTTTTAACTATGTTCAGAGATAAACAGATTTTAACGTGGGTTGAATATTCCTATGACAGAAATGTTTACAATAATACAGTTTTGATGTATTCTGTATATGATAATAACAATTGGACTATGCCGAAGCCCGTATATGACAATGGTTATGCTGATTTTGATTATGACATTTATAATGATAATGACGAAAATCTTTATATAACTTGGCAGGGAGCATCAAGAGAATACGATTTTAACGACGATTTATTGTCCATGAGTCAAAGCACTGAAATATTTGCAGCTAGGTATAATTTCGATCTTCAAGCGTTTGAAAATGTTTTCCGTTTGACTAGTGATGATGAATTAGACTGCCAGCCAAAATTTGTTAAAAAAGAAAAATCAACTGATCCTTTAAGTATTGTGTGGCGTAAAAATTCAGAAGACAATATTCTTGGGTTTACGGGAACAAATTACTTCAATATTAAAAGTTTAAATGGAGGATTTTGGTCGGCAGCCGAAACGGTTAAATCTTTTAATGTGCCGGTATCAAACGGAAACTCGATTTATGATAATGGAATTTTAAAGACTGCATTTATAGTTGACGGTGACGGGGATATTATGACGGATGATCAAGATATTATTTTGGTCTATAATAACAATACCTATAATATAACAAATTGTCCGTCTACGTATTCTTCAGTTGATTTTATTAAAGGGCAAGAAGGATTTTTCTTGTTATACAAAGATAAAGAAACTATGAAGATCTATGAAGAAGATAATGGAATTATAGATTTTTGCCCTAGTAAATTTACTTGTTTAGACGATGTGAAATTTGTTGAAGATAAATGCTCAGGAAATATTTTATTATACTATACTCAACTTAAAGAGGATAACAAGCAATTGTATTGTTCTCTGTATAATAATGAAAAGAATATTTGGTCAGATAATATTTGTTTAACTGATGAACTATTGAATGTCTTAGAGCCTTCAATAGTGTTTGGCGACGATGGAATTTTGAATATTTCATATTATCTTGCAGACGATGATGCGCAAAATATTTCAATTCAATATATACAAAAACGATTAGGTTATGATGTTTCTATTGAAGAAGCGTATATCAATCAAATAATAAAGACAAATGAAGATTTTGAAATTCATATTGACATATTTAATTGCGGTGAACTACCGATTTTTGAAGTTTGCGTGGAAGTAGACGGTGAATGTTATATCGTCGAACTGGAAACGCCTTTGCATGGCGGAGAACGGCAATATATAAGCGTAGTTCATAATAGAAAAGGCGATGTTAAACATGATGAATTTCTCAGTATACATGTTTCAGTATTAGAAAATGATAAATTCGTCGCAGACGATTATTTTGAGTTAGGTATTTATTACGTTGACTATAAACTTATAGTTGATAAAAAAATTTACTCCGGTAAACAGTATTTAAATATTATTGCAAATAGTTTGTCTATTGAATCTGGATTAGCCAATTTAGTTATTTATCGAAATGATGAAATAATTAATCAGCAAAGAGTTGATATGAGTATTGGTATAGAAATTAATTATCAATTTGAAGAGATTGCTGTGGATGATTTCATTAAAATAGAGCTTATTGCAGACAATTCAGATTTTGATTTATCTAATAATACTATTTATTTGTATTCCACTAAAAATGAGATAAAGACAAATAAATATTCTAATATTTATATGGATACGCTTAATTACGCAAAAAAGGTATAGGTTTTAAATGGGCGGTAAAGTCAGTAATCAGGCAAAAAAGGATAACGACAGGTACACCAAGGAGTGCCGCGAAATCTATAACAATTTAAAGTTTGCCAAAATCGAAGTACGGTCGTTATACGACGAGTCGATAATGATACCTTTATCCGTCGTAATGTTCGTTTTGCTTGCCACATCTTGTGTTGGTGTGTACTGTACGGTTGTCGGGTTAGTCGGACCGACGAACTTTCTGCCTCTCTATATCATAACATTAATTTGGTTTTTAATAATAATTACCGTTATTGCCGTCCATATCGGGAAAAGCCGTCGTAAAGGCGCTCCAAGGTATTTCGTTCGTGACGGCAGCGGAATATATGAAATTTATTGTAAAGAAAATCAGGACGGGGAGTTGGTTATATTAACTATAATTAACCTGAAAAATTATAGCGCACTGTGTATTGAAAAAGACGGAAGCTGTGGTTATTATAAAGAGTTCTTTTTTGAAACGGCGGAAAATGTAACAGGATTTTATCAATTTCTTGCGCAGCCGACACAGGTGTTTGATAAAAGCATTGTTGAACGCGACTATTTTAAATATAAAAAGAAGAAAGTTGACAAAGACCAAACCATATATTATTTCACAGGCTTTGGTCGGGTTCTCGGCAGTGCCTACCCGAGAAGCCTTGTGCTTAAAAACGGCGTAGTATTCAGAATTAACGAACAAAAGCTGACGAGTGTAAGACCAAAAAGTAAAAGCTTTCTCAGCTATGCGTATGATTATTCGGGCGTCAACTCGGACGAGTATAAATTGCATTTATCTGATTTAATGATGGAAGAAGCAAAAAAACAAAAATTCACCCTGCCCCAAGAATCGGAAAATATTATTTATCCTAAAGAATAATTAAAAAATGCAGAATAAATCAAATGACATCTAAGAAAAAAATTATAGTTACAACACTTTCCATAAGTTTGGCGGTCGTAATTGCCGCGGTGTTTACAGCTCTTGCGCTGACGGTTTGGAAACCTAGGGTAAAAAAGACCACGCAGCAATGGCTTGACGATTTTAAAAACAGTCTTGCAATCAATAAGGACGGCAGCGAGCAAAAAACGGAAAAGTCAATCGTCATTACCGAAAACGGCGCGGAGGTCGCGCGGTATTATCAACTGATAGAAATAAAAAATCAGGACGGCAAACACGTTTCGCACTTTTCGGCAAAAGAAGAATATCCAAGTCTTGAAACGCGCGAGTTCGATGTGTATGACGAGTACTATTTTATAGACGGCACGATGTATATGCAACGCACCGCTATGGAGGAAACGAACGGGACAAGCTTTATCTCTTCATTGGAAGTATTCTGGGAAGTGGTAAGCGAAAATCTCGGTTCGGTCACGTACGATTTTTCGGAAAGTAATTTTGAAAACTTAAATTTAACCCACGAAGACGGGGAGCACGCATTCACTGCCGCCGTTTCGGAAAAGTTTTTCGTAGGGGCTGAAGATTTATCGGATATGAGCGATATAACCGTTTCTATGGCAATTGACGATGATTTAAACTTAATCGAATGTAAAATTACATATCGGTATAAAGGCACGCAAAACGTAGAAATTAAAACCTGCAAGTCTGTGCCAAGTGAAATAGAAATAAAAGATTTCGTAAAAGTAAATTAAAAAATAAAAACTCTTTCGGAGGGTTTACTTATGAAAACAAAAATTAACCGTATTAAAGCGTTGTTGGTAATATCTGTTCTTGCGTTGCTGGCGGCTTTAGGCTCTTTGTTGGGCTTGCAATACGATGCGCACGCCGCGAAAAGCAGATTTGAAAGCGGAAGCGGCACCGCTGCCGATCCGTTCGTTATAAAAACGGTTGAGCAGTTCAACGCAATTATAACCCGTGCGGACGCATATTTCGTTCAGGCGGAAAATTTGGATTTTACCGGTAAGGAGTTTCATCCGGTGGGCGATTTGTCTTTGCCGTTTACCGGTCACTATGACGGTAAGCAGTATATGTTGAAAGGCATAAACGCAGACTTTTCCGGCAGCGAAAACGTTGGTGTGTTTGCGTTCGTATACGGCGGTGCAGTCGTTAAAAATTTAAGGGTTGAGGATTCCGTATTTAAAGGCAGGGCAAACGTCGGCGCAATTGCCGGTTCAAACGCAGGCAGAATAGAAGGCTGTTATGCAAATGCAACGGTAATAGCCGATAACAGCGCAGGCGGTATAACGGGAAATAATGCGGGAGTTATCGAAAAATCCGTAAATGCAGGCAAAGTAGAAGTTAACGGAATGTACGGCGGAGGAATTGCCGGAGTAAATTCGGGCAGAATATCCAATTCGTATAACAAGGGAAATGTTAACGCAGATACATATGTAGGCGGAATCACAGCTTTGAATAACGGCAAAGACGTTTCCGCTGTAATAGAGCGCACTTTTAACGTAGGCGGCGTTTCAGGCAACGTTAAAGCAAATATTGCCGGCGACAATTTAAACGGTGAAATTAAACAGGCCCGCTTCATTGAAGGCACGGGTCTTAAATCGGTTTCGGGCTTTAACACAGGAGAAATATTGTCTTCATTGGCAAGACCGGCTTTCGAATTTAAATCGAAAACGGCATTCAGTGACTGGGCTGAATTTGACGATAATTTTATGTTTATCGAAAACGGCGCGCACCCGATTCTAAAAGCAGAATACGTAAAAGTTAAAGGAATACAATTCAACGTTGCCGAAAAAATAAAATTGAAGCCCAATGAAGAGGCGGCTGTTTCCGCAAAAGTTATACCCGCGCATGCCAGCGTTCAGACTGTCAGGTTATCGGTTGCATCAGGTAACGAATTCTGTACGCTTAAGAACGGGGTTTTGAGAATTAACGAGGACGCCGTTGTCGGCGGAAAAATAACGGTTGTAGGTGAGGCAGACGGCAAAGCGGGAACCTTTACCGTTGAAGTTGTAAAAATTCCCGTTGAAGAATTACGTTTGATTGCAGAAGACGGTAAATCAACCGTCGTTCCGGGGGGAAGCTTAAAGCTTACTACGGAAATTGCGCCCTATAACGCAAGCATAAAGGATGTTATGTACGCAACGACCAGCCCTTTTGCAGACGTGGATTATAACGGTAAAGTAACAGTTTCAAACGATGCGCCCATAGGCGTAGAATTTCTAGTTACCGTTGCTTCTTATGATAACGTAAATATTCGTTCCGAATATAAATTAAAGGTAGTCGAAGCTGCCGTTAAATCGGTAAACATAACGAATAAAATCAAAGACTTCAAGGTAACCGAAAGCTTGAATTTAACTGCGTTTGCAGAAACCGAAAACCAATCCACAACGGAAAATATTAATTTTACAATAATAGAGGCAGGAACTACTGCGCTTGGCGCAAGAATTGTAAACGGAGTATTGGAAGCCGAAGGCTTAGGAGTGATAGAAGTCGTTCCGGAGTTTGCCGGCGTCAAAGGTTCAAGCGTAATCTTTAATGTTTTGCCCGAGCCGGTAACGGATTTGGAGTTTTTGAACAGAAACAAATTTGCAGTAGATGATGCGCTTGCCTTAATAGTGCAAGTTGTTCCTGAAAATGCAACTCACAGAGAAGTATTATTTTCAATTTCAGGCGAAAACAGCGTCGGCGCGGAAATTAACGGTAACGTTTTAAAAGCGCAAACCGTCGGCGTCGTTACGGTCCGTGCCGAAGCGGACGGAAGATACGCAGAACAGACGGTATATATTGAAGGAGCCGGAACCAACGACGTAACCGTCGAAGCAATTTCGCTTGCGCAAAATCAGTTTTACGTAACACGCTCTCTGCTCTTGCAGGCGGTTCTTTCACCCGCGGATGCAAGCGCTTACGTGTATTTTGAAATTATAGACGACGGCGGAACTTCTGCAACTATTAAAAACGGCGTTCTAACAGCAAAATCAACAGGAACGGTGTACGTCAAGGCGTATACTTCGCAGTTTGAAACCGTTCTTACGGTTGACGTTTTAAAGGTGCCAGTTCAAAGCGTCGTGTTCGATAATCATAACAGATTTAATATTACCGGCGGAGTTGAATTAAAGGCTGTTGCTATGCCTGCTAATGCAACGTATCCAACAGTTACGTACGAACTTTTAAAAGATAAAACCACAGCCGAAGGCGCGGAAATCCGTAACGGTAACTATCTCGTTGCAAAGTCAACGGGTATAATAGTTGTACGCGCATTGGCTGACGGCGTATATTCCCAAGAGTTCACCGTTTACGCCGATAAAGAGCCCGTAACGGAAGTAAAACTTACTTCTACAAGCAGAAATTTCAAGCACACGCAAATTCTCGAGCTTAACGCTATAGCTCTGCCTGTTCAGGCAACGTTTAAAGATATAGTATTTTCAATAAACTATGACCCTTTTAAAACGACAGTAACGGGTGCTGAAATTGTCGACGGTAACAAGCTTGTTATAAACGGTGAAAATCCCTTCAAAGACGACTGCTGGGAAGGCATCGTAACGGTAGTTATGCATTGCGACGGACGCGATTATGAAGTTGTTTTGTACGTTGAAAGAGAGCCGATTATCGAAATCAGCGAATTAGTTGAAACCGTCATATCGGAAAATAAATCTGAAACGCAATTCAGGACAAGCGGTGCGCTTGAACTGGCGGCAAATATTTATCCTTTTAATACCACTAATCAGAACTTAAGGTTTGAAATTGTCTCCGACGGTGGAACGGGTGCAAAGCTTATAGATGAAATCGGCAGTAAAGAAGATATAAAATATGCGGAAGTTCTTGCATTCGGCAAAAGCGGGCAGCATATCTTTTTAACGGCGGCAAAGCCCGGAAAAATCATAATAAGGGTAACTTCGCTTGACAATGAAGCTTTGTATAAAGATTTTACGGTAACGGTTTTAGAGGAATACGTTTCCGAAATTTATTTCACATTGCAAAAAGGAGCGGAAAAGACGGCAGAAAGTGTATCCGAAAAAATTACAGGCAAGCAGATAGCCGAATTAGACGGAGCGGCTTATTACTATTATGAAAACGCCTTTATGAAAAGTGGCGGCGTTGATTCGTTGGTATTTGGAGCTTTCCCTTATGCCTCATCGAGAAAAGTCGACCCCACGGATGAAAGTTATAAGCTGTATTACTATAAATCTGAAGAGGATTATCTGACTGATTCCGGAAGAATAGAGATAGGCTCTGAAAATGATGCATATTTTGATTTAAACGATTTCACGCTTAGCCCCAAAACTAAAATGGGCGTGCTTTGGGTCGTTGCAATTTCCGAACACGGCGCCGACGGGGAGATTATTTCTCCTGCGATAAAAATAACCGTTTATCCGACAAATATTAAAGATCTTAAATCTTTAAAAATCGATAATTACGGTATTATAAAATGCGATAGTCCGGAAATTGACGCTATGTCTGGTTATGAAGTAACTGTAAAATCCAAGCAGTTTGAATTTACTAAAATTATTGAAACGAAATATACTCAATTACAGTTAAAGCTTTATAAAAATCTTATAAATTCTTACGACGTAGAAGTCAACGCTTTGTTTGATTACGGCACGAAATTTGAGTACCGTTTTAAAATTCCTACGGAAAACTTCCACGGCATACGCAGCATTCCTAAAAATCAATTTGCTGAAATCAAATGTATAGAGCCAGAGAACAAAACCTCAAATACAACACAAACGGAAAATATAAGCTTAAATAAATATAATGCTATAGTCGTTTACGATTTGTATCGTGCTTCTGATTATAATATCAGCGGAGATATGGTATTTGACGAAGGCGTAAAGCTTATGTACGTTTTCGGCAATCCCGACGTTTCGCTTACCGATTTGAATTTTACTTTCGGCAATAACAAAGATACAAGCACAAATCCCGATATTGAAATATATCTTAACGACGTAAACTTCACAGCTAAGAATAATGCCGACGCAATAAGAATAAACGGAGACGGCACGCTGACGCTCAACGTTATAGGTCAGGTCGAACTCCACGGCGGAAAGGGTGACGACGGAAAAGACGGCATAAGCGGATATTCTTATTCGTCTACGAGCTCAGCATGGCGAGGGAATAACGGCAAAAACGGAAATCTAAACTGGAATCCTTTTGCAAGCAAACCTCACGGCGAAGAAGGGAAACATGGCTCTGACGGCTATAGCGGCGGCAACGCAACCGACGGAACTGACGGACAAAGCGGCGGCTTTGCAATACGCCTGCAGGGTGCACAAAGCGTGTTTAAGTCGGATTCGGATAAAATTGATCTTAATATGGATAAAGCCGTATCGTTAATTTTGGTCGGCGGTGACGGCGGTGACGGCGGTAACGGTGGTAATGGTGGTAACGGTCAGCGCGGCGGAAACGGCGGTAACGGTGGCAACGGCGGTGAAAAATATGCGGTTATGGCTATTATCGTAGGCGACGGCGGACGCGGCGGAAACGGCGGTAAGGGCGGTGACGGCGGAAGAGCCGGTTACGGCGGCGACGCGGGCTGCGGCGGATTGTCAATCAATTCTGAAGCTGTCAGAAAAGTAATAGGTAAAAACGGTAAGGACGGTAAAAACGGAACTATCGGTATAGCAGGAACTAACGGTAAAGGCGCTGCGGGCGGCTCAGGCGGCAGCGGCGGCTCAGGCGGCTACGGTGTAATAGTCTGTGTACCTTATCACGGCTCAAAGGGAAGTAACGGCAGCAACGGAGCCAAAGGCAGTGACGGAGCTATTGCGTATAACGGCGTGTTAAAGCAATTAACTAATTAATTAAAATAAAATTTAAGGAGAATAAATTTATGACAAAATTAACGAAAAGTCTGTTGGCGGCAATAGCTGTTCTTTTAGCTTCAATCGCAGCGTTTGCCTTCGTTGCCTGCGGCGAGGTTGATACTCGTGCACCGCATGCAACTCCGGTCAACATAGAGTTAGAGGTTGGAGCTGACAGAGTAACCGTAGATATTACTCATACGGATACTGATACACGTACTTTAGAATTTGGCATTGACGGAGTAAACTGGCAGGATGAGCCTATTATAACGGGACTTAAACCTGACACCGAGTATACCGTATACGTTCGTTATAAGGAAGATGAAAGATGCCTTGCAAGCGACGTACCTTTTACGCAAAAGATAAAAACGTTAAAATTTACTCAGGACGCGCCCGACGTGGAGATTGTTCAGGAGTATAAAACGGTTTCATTTGCGGCAAATCCCGATTTGGAATTTTCCTATGACGGCGGAAATACTTACGTCGCGGAAAATACGCATACGTATACAGAGTACGGAGCTGTGACCGTTAAAGTAAGGTACAAGGAAACAAGTGAAAAGTACAGCGGTACGGATAAAGAATTTAAAATCCGCATAAGCGATTTTTACGGTGGTATGGGAACGGAAAGCAACCCTTACCTTATAAACAGCGTGGAAGAATTTTTAAAAATAGAAACCACCCGTGCGCATTTTAAGCTTTTGAAGGATCTGGATTTTTCTCAAACCCAAGCGTTTTATCCGTTACGCTGTAATTCCCTTGACGGCAACGAAAAAAAATTAACTGCACCGCACGTTTATTCAGATAAGGATGAAGGCTCGGCGTCTTTTGCTGCGATATTTGCGGAAATCGGATTGGTTAAAGACCTTACCGTAGAGAATGCCGTTATCGAATGGGACAGAGACGGGACTATAGGAGCTGAGGAAACGGCTATCGCCGTGCTTGCCGGCAGGGCGGCCGAACTTGAAAATTGCAGCGTCAGCGGAAGCATAAGCATAAAGGGTGACAATTATTATCCCTTGTATGTCGGGGGATTGGTAGGCAAGCTGACAAACAGTTTCAGACAGCTAATGATAGAACCGGATAATCTTTATATTAAATCCTGTAAAGCCGACGTGTCTGCTATAAGTTCTGTGGAAGATAATAGTTACAGACAAGATAGACCACACTTTATAGGTGGTTTAGTAGGCAGTATTGAAGCAAAAGATTTCTCGGCGGAGTTGGTTAACTCTTACGCCGCCGTAGACTTTGAATTAAAAGATTTATCCAGCGGTTATATAGGCGGCATAATTGGCAGGGGAATAAACGTTAACGTTAAAAATTGCTATTCGACCGGAACTATTGTTAAGATCGAATTACCTGAAGCAATAGGCGCCAATAAGCTTACAATGATTGGCGGCATTGCTGCGTATATGTTAAACTGCAATATAGATTGCTGCTATTCGGATATTAATTTAAGCGCTGACGGACATAAATACAATACTGCGCTTGCCGGTATCGCGGCATTGTTTACGGGCGACGGCGAAAATGAAAACGTAATAAAGAATTGTCTTTTTGCAGGTAATCTTTACGTTAATTCGGACGGTACTACCGCCGTTGCGCTTGATACGGTATGCGTAACGCTTGAGGACGCCGACGTTTCTAACTGCTATCATATTGAAGGCGTTGCTTCCGACTTGGAAACAGATAAGTCAACCGCAGTTTCGGAAGCTACGGCAAAAACGGCGGAATGGCAGCAGAACGTTCTTAAATTCAGTGCGGAAAACTGGAATATTAAAGAAGGAGAATATCCCTCTATTAAATAAGATTTATTGTTTTAAACAACGGAAATACCAATGAAAAATATCTGTCACAAAAAGATTTTAATAGGTGCATTGCTTGCGTTGCTTATCGGCGTGGCCCTTACCTTAGCTTTAAGGTCAAGGGCTAACGCCGATTGCGCGTATGCAGTTTCCTATGCGGACGGGACAAGCCTGACTTATGAAATATCGGATGCGTCGGAGCTTTATGAGTTAGCGGACAATGTAAATAACGGACTTTATGACGGATATTACGGTACGACGTTTGTACTTAATAATAACGTTGATTTGAACGGTGCGGAGTGGACGCCTATAGGCAATTCTCTTTATCCGTTCAAAGGTACTTTTGACGGCGGCGGAAATGCGGTTGAAGGTTTGTTAATAGATGCCGGCGGCGGTGAGTACGCTGGACTTTTCGGGGTTATCGGCGTTAACGGCCGTGTGGAAAATTTAAGCGTTTACGGTGATGTCAAAGGTAAAAATTATATCGGCGGAATTGCAGGATATAATCACGGTCAGATTAATAACTGTATTAGCTTTGTAAACGTTGAAGCGGAAAACGACGCTTTGCATATAGGCGGCGCCGTAGGGTATAACGACGGTGAGATTGCTGCTTGCGGTAACAGCGGTTCGGTAATTACCGGCTTTGCTACGTTTGCAGGAGGAGTCGCCGGCAGTAATTACGGCTCAATAACAAACAGCTTCAATACTTCGTCTATCATCTCGTCGGGTTCGGTTATCGGCGGTATTGCCGGAATGAATTCAGACAATTCCGAAATAACCGTATGTATTAACAGCGGAGATATTTCTGCGAAAACCGTTTGCGGCGGAATTTGCGGTAATAATCGCGGCACGGTAAAAAACACGTTCAATTCCGGAACGGTTAATTCGGATAACGGAACTGCCGCAGGGATTGTCGGAAGTAATGAAAATGCGGGAACGGCTATGCATATATTCAACGTTGCGGAAATTTACGGACGGGAAGATATTGCAGCCTTATGCGGCTATAATCTCGGTCTTGTAACTCACGGCGTTTACGACAACCGCGTTTTTACCGGCAGTGCAGCGAACGGGGTTGACGCGGAATTTTCCAAAGGACTTCCAACGTATTTATTAATGCACGGAGACGCTTTAACTGTTGAAAGTAAATTAGGAATGCTCAGTGACGGAAACGACGGTATCTGGGTGAAGCGTGAATATTCCGATTCGCAAAGCTATTACCCCGAGCTGAAATTCTTTTACGATAACGCGGCGACTGTTTCCCGAAACGCAGCAAAGGCAAGCCGCACGTGTTTGGAAAACGGTGAAATAACTTTAAGTGTAAATTCCTTGATTTATAACGGACAGGATAGAAAAGTCGATTTGTTTTTCGGGGATATAAAACTTGAAGAAGAGCAGGATTATAAAGCGGAGTATTCAGACAATAGGAATGCCGGCACGGCGAAAATAGATATAGAGTTCGTAAATGCATTTTCGGGTGTAATATTAAAAACTTTCGAGATAGAAAAATCCGAGCTTGCAGTGTGCTGGCAAACGCTTGATTTTACTTATAACGCCGAAGAACAGTTTCCCTTGCTTGAAATCCAAAGCGGTTTAATTGACGGGGAAGAAGTAAAATTCGATTACTTGCATAAAGAATCCGTAATTGCAGGTATTTACGAAATTGAAGCGGTTTTAGATAATGACACGGAAACAAATAATAATTATTTTCTTACAAAAACCACTGCGGAATACGTTATAAACGCATCAGAAATAACTGTTGAATGGTCTGACGAACGTTTTATTTATAACGGCGAAATACAGTTGCCTGCGGCGACTGTAGCAACGGGGAAAATCGGTTCTGAAAATATAACCTTCCGCTATGAATACGCTTCAAATATAAATGCCGGAGAGCATTCTGTTTCAGTTTATCTGGATAGTACTCCTGTAAATTCGAATTATTGCTTTAAAGGCGATACTCACTGCTACGTAATACATAAACAGCCTATTTCCGTTACTTGGTCTGAGGAAATTCTGTATTATAACGGTTTGGCTCAATTTCCGGTTGCCGTTCTTTCCGAGGGCAGAATAGGCGAAGATGAAATAACTTTTTCATATTCGGAATTTGAAAATAATATCGCGGCAAACGAGTCGGAAGGGTATTTCGTGCTTGTTTCCCTCAAAGATACGCAAGTCAATTCGAATTATTTATTTGAACCGCAACGATATAATTATAATATTTTAAAAAATCCGATAGAAATCGAATGGCTGGATATGCCGTTGGTGTACAACGGCGCAGCGCAGTATCCTGGGTTTTATATTAAATCCGGAAGAATCGGCGAGGAAGAAATCCGTTTCGATATTTCAGATTATTCCCAAAATATTGCCGCAAGTAACGGTGAACGCTATTCCATAGAACTCAGTCTTGCAGAAAATGCGGTGAACGATAATTACTCGTTTGCCGTGTTAACAAAAACTTATGATATTCTTAAAGCAGAATTCAATCCGCAGAACCTCGTGGATTTCCGTTCACAGACCTTTGCGTATGACGGTTTAGAAAAAAGCATTTTAATAAACGGTGAATTACCTTCCGGTGTAACCGTAACTTACAATAATAACGGACAAACCGAAATCGGCGAATATATTATCACTGCTACGTTTGCCGTGAACGAGGATAATTATAAGCCGCTGACGATAGATACTTTAACGGTAACTATGTGCGTTGCGCAAACTGTTTTCAATGATACGGCGAACGAAATAATCGTCAGGCATTTAGGCTCGGCAGTCTACGGACTTGAGCTGGAAATAAATACTATAAGTAAACGCGCAATAAAAGAAAGCGGTAAAAAAACTTTAGCGGCGTACAGCGTAAATTTAACCGACGATCTGATTGAAATCGAAATACATTTATCAGGTAAAACGGCAAAGAGTAAAGGTCTGAAAGTATTGTATAAAAATACTGACGGTGAAATTATTGCTGCGCCGCACGAAATAAGAGACGGCAAATTAATATTTACGGCGGAAAATATATCGGAGTTCGCAATCGTTGCCGACCGTAATTATTTACCGCTTTGGATATGTTTGGGAATTATACCCGTTGCGGCCGCAGCGGCAGTTGCTATAATTTTCATCGTAAGAAAACGGCGTTCAAATATGGCTTGCGCGGCTGATACCTGCTTAGAACAAACT
Source organism: uncultured Clostridia bacterium (assembly GCA_947175515.1). GTDB lineage: Bacteria > Bacillota > Clostridia > Christensenellales > Borkfalkiaceae > Coproplasma. Next base: position 14,029 of record CAMWNA010000039.1, read on the forward strand.
GCTTTATCCGGATCGGAGCCTTTGGTTGCGCATAAGGTTGAAGCTGTTAAAGCGGTTGAGAAAGAATATGAAGTAATTGACCCTATTTGCGGTGTTCCTTTTGTTCTTGACGGTGTACACTGTAAATCTTACGAATGGTTTTTAAAAAGCTTGAATTTTAAAAACGTTAAAAAGCAGAAGTTGATTTGCGAAGGCGACGAAGAGGCTGCAAAGCTATTTGAATCAACGCCGCATAATGCGGCTTACTGGTACGGTAAACGTTATAACAAGAACTCCAAGAAATATGCTGAGTTAATTTTAAAGGCACGGCAAGCAACTCATGAAAATAAATAAAATACTTATATTGATAATTTCATTAGCTTTTCTCGTATGTGTGGCAACAGCTGTTTCTGCTTGTAAAAAAAAGGACGAAGATGCCGAAAGCGTAAAGTACCGTGTTTATGAGGTTACCTTTGAATTGGGCAATGAGGAAAGCTTTAAAAGCGTCAGTAACGCGGATACCGGAAAAATAGAAAAACCGCAAAACCCTTTGCGCGACGGCTATACTTTTGTCGATTGGTATGAAACGCCTGATTTGTCAAAGAAGTTTGATTTCAATTCTCTTATAACGGCAGATCTTACCTTATACGCACAGTGGAATAAAAATTACAACAAGCTGCATTTTGAAGGTAACGGAAGTACCGGCGGCGCAATGGTGGATATAGAAGTTGAAGCGGACGAAGTAATTCGATTACCTTTAAATTCGTTTACAAGAACGGGTTACAGCTTTAAAGGTTGGTCGGATAGTTCAACAGGTAGCGTAAAAAACACTGACGGCGGTTGGTACTATACTGGTAGTTTATCTGCGGTAACGTTGTTTGCTAGTTGGGAAGCTAATTCATATAAAGTGATATTAGACCATCAGGGCGGTGAATCCGATACCGATAGCGTTTCGGCAACGTATGACAGTAATCTGCCTTATTCTGATAAACCGTTAAAAACCGGTTTTGTGTTTGACGGTTATTATTCGGAGCCTGACGGCGGAGTAAAATTTTACGACTCCGAAATGCGCGGCGTAAAGCCTTATTCGGAAACTCATAATATGACGCTCTACGCTCATTGGTTTTCTGCCGACGTAACCATATCCTTCAACGGTAACGGACACGAAAGCGGTACAACCGAACCGATGGAAACTGCCACGAATTCCGAAATAGTTTTGCCTGTATGCGGATTTTATAAGAAAGGATATAAGTTCAGCGGTTGGAGCACGTCTAAAAGCGGAAGCGGAGATTTATATGCGGATGGAAGCAAATATAAAGTTCCCGCAAGCGACGGCGAAATTTCGCTTTACGCGGTATGGGCGCCCGTCGGATATGAGATAGTTTTTGAAGCTGATAGCGGCGGTGAACAAAAGACTACCGAACACCTATACGATAATGAACAGTCTTTATTGCCAAACGGATTTTCAAAGCGCGGTTATACGTTCGTTTGTTGGAAAGCGTTCGAGGACGGTAAAGAAATTTTTTATAAGGACGGGCAAATAGTTAAAAATCTTTGCAGTGAGGACGGCGGCAAAGTTGTTTTAAGTGCAGTGTGGGAACCCGTTACCGTAAAGGTTGTTTTTAACAAACTCGGCGGATCGGGCGGTTCGAATTTTGTAAACGCGACGTTCGGTTCCGAATTTCCGAAAGCTGTTGCGCCTTCTAAATGCGGTTATGAATTCGGCGGTTACTTCTCGGAAAGAAACGGACGGGGTTTAGAATATTTTGACGCGGAAATGAACCCCGTTAAAGGTTCCGACGTGTCGGAAAACAATGCGGAAATTTATGCGTTCTGGAAGCCGAAGAAAAACGTCGTTATATTCAACGCCAACGGCGGAGATGGAGCTACGGAATGCATTGAAACGCAAACTGACGGCATAATAACTCTTCCTGAATCAGGCTTTGTAAAAACGGGTTATATTTTTGATTGCTGGAATACGGCAAAAGACGGATCAGGAGAGCGCTTTATTGCTTGTCAAAACTTTACGACGCCTGCTTCCGATAACGAAATAAACCTGTATGCAATCTGGACGCCTAGGACTATTACCGTAATTTTTAACGGAAACGGAAACACGTCCGGCGTCGTAAATAACCGTTACGGCGTGTCGGACGGCGCATTGGAATTACCTCAGTGCGGTTTTCTTAAAACCGGCTATGCGTTTGCAGGATGGAGCTTAACATCCGAGGGGGAAAATTTAAACTCCGAGAATGAAACTATTACGTTGGCTGCTACCGACGACGAGGTCGTCAACATATTCGCAGTTTGGGAATTGGTTACCTATAAAATCAATTATAATTTGAGCGGAGGAGATAATTCCCTTTATAATCCGCTTGAGTATACTTACTTAAGCGAAGATATTAATTTATTAAATCCTTCGCGTAACGGATATAATTTCATCCGTTGGACTGAAGGCGCCGAAATAGCTTCCGGCAGTACGGGAGATAAAGTATTCACCGCAGAATGGTCGCCGATAGTTTACACGATAACGTACGAGCTGAACGGCGGACAGCACACTGGAAACCCTACGACCTATACTATTGAAACGCCTACTATAATTCTTAATGAACCGACCAAAGCCAATTCGGAATTCGAAGGCTGGAGCGAAGGCAATTGTATAGAAACAGGAAGTACCGGCAACAAAAAGTTTACCGCAATATGGGCAGGAATTAATTTTGCAATAACTTACGATCTGGACGGCGGACAAAATAACGCGGATAATCCCGGAAGCTATACTTCGGAAACTCCGACAATAGTGCTTAAAGACGCCGTTAAAAAGGGTTATAAATTCCTCGGCTGGTCTCCGTCGGGCGTCATTCCTCAGAATAGCAGCGGCGATAAATTTTTCAAGGCGCTATGGGAAAAAGAAATTTACAGTATTGAGTATGATTTGGGCGGAGGTATTAATTCCGAATATAATCCTGCGCATTATACTGTAGACGATGAAAGTATATTTCTTGAAGACCCTGTAAAAGAAGGATATGTTTTTGACGGATGGCAAGAAGGTATGCTCATAGAACAGGGCAGCTGCGGCGATAAAAAGTTTACTGCAATGTGGACGCCTATAACTTACCATATTTACGTTATTAACGGAGTAAACGAGTTGTCTGACGATATTGCTTATACGGTAGAAAGCGGACCTATAACCATAGCAATCAGTAAAACAGACGGCGGATTTAAATATTCAATCAAATGCGACGATTATTCAAATGACCGGATTTTGAATAAGTCAGGATATAAAATGGTCGGATGGTATGAGGGCGAAGACGATTCGCAATGCGTTATGTCGGTAATAATTCCATCGGGGTCTTCCGGTAACAGGTTTATTACCGCTAAATGGGAAGTGGAAATTTATACCATTACATATATTTTGGACGGCGGTAAAAACGGTGAAGGTAATCCCGAAAGCTTTACCGTCAATACCGAAGAAATTGAATTAGCCGAAGCGGAAAAAGACGGGTTCATTTTTGAGGGCTGGGAAGACGAAAACGGAGAAATAATAACTCATATTAACAATCAGATACTGCGTGACGTTATTCTTACGGCAAAATGGAGCCCTGTTACTCCGCCGGATCCGCCTGAAATTCCAGATCCCTCTGTTCCAACCGATCCGGACGAGTCAGAAGGGAACTTGGATGATAACCTTTGACGGGTATCGTTAAATCTGATTTCTTAAAAAATTATAGACGGCAGCCATACGGC
>CAMWNA010000040.1 GCA_947175515.1 uncultured Clostridia bacterium
TTAATATACTTGTTAAAAAAGCGCCGCCGCGCAAAATCCGCGCGGCGGCGCTTTTAGTTTTTAAAGTTATCAGGAGGCGTTCAAAAACGTTAATTTACACAGTCGGAATACAGGGGGAAAGCCTTGCAAAGCTTTGCAACCTCAGACTTGACTTCTTTGAACGCGGCTTCGCCTTTTTCGATTATCTTCGTTATAAGCTGTGCGATTTTACGCGCTTCCACCTCACCCATTCCGCGCGAGGTCATTGCAGGCGTGCCTATCCTTATGCCCGAGGTTACGAAAGGCTTTTGCGTATCGAAAGGAATCGCGTTTTTGTTTACGGTGATATGCACTTCGTCCAAAAGCTTTTCAAGCTCTTTACCCGTAACGCCCTTGTCGGTAAGATTTAAAAGTATCAGGTGGTTATCCGTACCGCCGGATACCATTTTAACGCCGAGAGCGCTGAATTCATCCGCCATCGCTTTGGCGTTTTTTACTATCCTTTTTTGATACTCTTTGAAATCGGGGCTTAACGCTTCTTTAAAGGCAACGGCCTTTGCCGCGATAATATGCATAAGCGGTCCGCCCTGAACGCCGGGGAACACGGCTTTGTCTATCGCCTTGCCCCACTCCTCCTTGCACATAATTACGCCGCCGCGCGGTCCGCGGAGAGTCTTATGCGTGGTTGTGGTAACGAAGTCGGCATAGGGCACGGGCGAAGGGTGAAGCCCTGCCGCAACCAAGCCCGCGATGTGGGCGATGTCTACCATCATCAAAGCGCCGCACTTATCGCATATTTCGCGTATGCGTTTGAAGTCGATAACGCGCGGATATGCGCTTGCGCCGGAAATTATCATTTTGGGTTTGGTTTCAAGGGCTATTTTTTCCATCTCGCCGTAGTCGATAACTTCCGCGCCCTCGCTTACGCCGTAGGGAACGATATTGAAGTATTTACCCGAAATATTCACGGGCGAGCCGTGCGAAAGGTGACCGCCGTGGGCAAGATTCATTCCCATAACGGTATCCCCCGTCTGCAATGCGGCGAACATAACGGCAAGATTTGCGCTCGCGCCCGAGTGCGGCTGAACGTTGCAGTATTCGCAGCCGAAAAGCTGTTTAAAACGCTCGCGCGCCAAATCTTCGGCAACGTCTACGAATTGGCAACCGCCGTAGTATCGGTGGGCGGGATAGCCTTCCGCATACTTGTTTGTAAGGTGGCTGCCTGCTGCCGCCATAACCGCGGGGGAAACGAAATTTTCGCTTGCGATAAGTTCGATATTGTTTTGCTGACGGTTCAATTCAAGCTTTAAAGCTTCGGCAATTTCAGGGTCGGTTTTTTCAATCAGGGAAATGTCTATCATATCGTTCTCCGTTTTTATTTTTTATTAAAATTATTTTATCATACTCCGCCGCTTTTAACAACCCATTTTTTGAAATTATTAGCATATGTATTTGACGGCGGAAAACTGCTTTATTTTATTCCGACGGCGCATATTCTGCGCTGAATCGTAAAATATCCGTCTGCAAAGGGCAGACGGATAAGCTTTAATTTTCTTTTTTTTCTTCGGGTTGCGGAACTTCTTTGGAAGCAGTTGCGCTTTCAACTTCGGCAAGCGCCGCCGCGACCTCCGCTTCGGCTTGTAATTCTGCCGCCGATTTTTCAGGAAGACCGTCACTGTCTGAAACAGTCAGACCGTTCTTCTTGCGTTCGGCAAAGGCAAAAAATCTCTGTCCGAAATAGTTTAAAACGGTGTACAGTCCCGCGCCGATAATCAGCGCGATAAACTCCTTCCACTTGTCCGCTATCGCCGCGTTTTTAAGAATAACTTCCGTTAAAGGCTTTGCGCCGAGGTATGCTATTACATAGCAAATTAAAACGGTAGCTATAAATTTGAACACGACGTCTTTTGAGCGGGATTTGTTTTTGAACGTCCAGTACTTATTTAAAAAGTAGCTTAAAATTCCGCCTGCGATATAGTTGACAATAGACGAAATCAAATAAGACGCAGTGTAAATTGTAGTGCCAAGCGTAAACAGCTTATGCGCGGCAAACTCAGGTGTGAACTTGTTGAACATAGCCGAAAGAATAAGCATTATACCCATACCAACGGCGGTATTCAGAACGCCGACGGCAAGGAACTTCAACGCTTTGACATCAAGGAATTTTTTGAAAAAATCTTTGACTTTACTCATCGCGCGTCTCCGCGTCGTTCAATACTTCGGCTATGAAGTACCGCGGTCTGTGCTTTGCTTCCATATAAGTTTTGCCCACGTAGTCGCCGATAATTCCGAGCGAAAATTCCAGAACGCCTGCCATTGTGACAACTGCCGCTATCGTTATCCAGCCTTGAGCGGCAATGCCGAGACAGAAAAGCGTTATGGTTGCGGCAAGTCCCAAAATTCCTAAAATCGTGAAAGCTACGCCGGTCCTCCTGACCATTTTAATTGGAGTTACCGTAAGAGAGGTTATTCCCTCGTACGCAAGCGCAAGCATCTTCTTTAACGGGTATTTGCTTTCTCCGGCAAAACGCTTTGCACGTTCGTAAAATACTATATCCGACTTGAAGCCTATCATGGGAACAAGCCCTCGTAAAAAGAGATTGGCTTCCTTATATTCGCTGAGAGCTTCAACCGCACGCTTTGACATAAGTCTGTAGTCGGCATGGTTGAACACGACTTCGCCGCCCATTTTGTCGATAATTTTATAAAAAGCTTCAGCTGTAAAGCGTTTAAAAAAGCTGTCCTTCTTTCTTGATTTTCTTACGCCGTAAACTATTTCCGCGCCACCCTCGAATTTATCAAGCATCTCGTCAACAGCGTTAATATCGTCCTGCAAATCAGCGTCCATGGAAACGATTGCATCCGCGTACTTCGCGGCCGTATTAAGCCCTGCCAAAAGCGCGGTCTGGTGTCCGCGGTTTCTTGAAAGATTTACACCGGAGAAAATCTTATCCTCTTCGTGGTACTTGGAAATTAATTGCCACGTCTTATCCTTAGAGCCGTCGTTGACGAACATTATTTTGCTTTCTTCACTGATTTTGCCAACACTCATCAGTGAGCGAAGTTTTTCTTTAAGCCGCGCCGAAGTTTCGCCGAGAACCTCCTCCTCGTTATAACAAGGCACAACCACGTATAATACCGTATTCATAATTCTCCTATTTTTTTAACCCGTACAGATAATACGTACGCGTTTTCCATTCGTATTTGTATGAAGCAACCGAGATAAGCTCGTACTTTTCCTCTATATTTTCCGGCGGAGCAGCGGATATAACATAGTCTGTTCTGCCTTCGACTATCCACTCGTTCTGGGTATCGGTTAGCTCATTTAACGGAATATTAAGTCCGCAGAAGTATCTGCAAGTGGGTACGATTTCCGCAACGGTATAAAGGCCCTTATCAAGCGACCCGTAGTTTAAAAGCGTTGCCGAAGGATTTTCCGACTTTATAATCGCGGCGAATTTGAACTGGGGTAAGTCGCTTTTCTTTTTGAACATCAGCGGCGTATTGGTTGAAAACGCCATCGAAAAGCCGGCTAAAAGCACGAGTGAAATTCCGCACGAAAGCGCAACACGCTTAAAAATTTTATCTATTGCTTTCTGCGTAAAGCCCAGCTTACACAGCGCTAACACGCCTGCAAACGAAAATATACATAAAGGAAGTCCGTAGTACTTCGAACGTCTGCCGCCGACAAAGATAAAGAAATTCGTCACTGCGTAAAGGGTGAACAGGACGGCTTTTTCAAAGCGCGTAAAGCTTTTTGAAACTGCTATATACACGAACCCCGGAATAATTGAAATATAAAACAGCCAACCGTAGCCGATTGAAATTCCGTAGCCCCAGAGCATAAGTCCGATTTTCTTGAAAACCGAGGACTTTTCACCCGTATACAGGAACATATTATTGTAAATATAGCACTCGAACATATCGCCGAGCGCACCCTTCGCGCCAAAATACGCAAACGCAGGAACGCTGATTAAAAGCATTGCGCCGAGAAAAACCGCCGCACCCAAAAAGGCGTGTTTTAAATCTTTCCTTATAATTTCAAACACGAACGCAAGTATAATCCAACCGATAAAAAAACCGCAGAGGGTGAATTTTACCCAAAACGCAATTCCGGCAAACGCGCCCGAAAGGGCGTATTTGTAGAGCTGCAGCTTTTCGCCCTTAGCGTACTGCATTATAAACAAAAGCGAAAACGCCATAAGGGGCATAATGAATTCTTCCGCGCTGTCGCCGTGGCAAAAGCTGATTGACGCAAAAGCCGCAATCACTACGTAGGGAAGAAAAACCGCCGCACGTATTTTATCCAGATACAACTTTAACAAAAGATACATTGCATATCCAAGAAATCCGCCGGATACGAGCTCAAAAAGATAAACTCCGATAAATGTATCGTGTGAGATATAGTAAGCGAGGATATGAAGAACGTAAAGGTAAAGCCCCTTTTGCTCGTAAATATCTTTATACAGGATTTGTCCGTTAGCCATTGCCTTCCCGACGGTAAAAAAACAGTTGGAATCTTCCCAGTCGTTGAAAGGGTATAAAAACGAACATTTACTGCAAAGCGTTACGACGATGAAAACTATACCGACAAGCCAGAAAATATGTCCGTAACGGACGAAAAAGTTTTTAATTTTCCCGCTTGTCATATTTATCTCCCGTAGCGGTATTTTAAACCGCATTCAATCTGCGCCGCGATATCAAAAATCAGCCGCCGCCGATTTTACTTAGCCAATTTCCATTATAAAACAAGCAGTCTTAAAAATCAAGTAAAATCTTTAAACACAGTAAAATATAAGCGCCTGCGGTTTACTTGCAGCCGCATGCGCTCTATTATCGATTTATAAATTTTCTTTTACGAAAGCTTCCGCCTCGCCCTCAGTCATATATCCGAGGGTTTTGCCGGCGAGTTCGCCGTTCTTGAATACCGCGACATACGGAATCGACATAACGCCGTAGCGTGCGGCAAGCTCCATATTTTCGTCCACGTCAACCTTGACGAAAAGCGCGTCTTCAAATTTTTCGGATACCTTGTCCATTACGGGCGCAAGCATTTTGCAGGGTCCGCACCACGTTGCGTAAAAATCGCATACGACGGGCTTTTCACCCTTCAACAGCTCGTCGAATTTTTCTGCGTTAATTTTTTCTACCATTTAAATTTTCTCCTTTGCAGTTAAGTATGCGTAAATATTTTCAAGTTTAACCTTTTCCTGCGTGCCGTCTTTCATATTTTTTATATTGACCTCGCCCGAGGAAAGCTCGTTTTCTCCTATTGCCGCAACGTACTTTACGCCCAGCTTATCCGCATATTTGAACTGCGCCTTTACCGAGCGCGACATATGGTCGAGCTCCGCGCGTACGCCTTTTAACCTGAGCTGCGTTACCGCACCGAACGCCGCGGCACGGCTTTTTTCGTCTAAACCGGCGATATAAATTAACGGCTTGTCCTCGTCGGGGAAGGGCGCGTCGGTGTTTTCCATAAGGATAAGAAGCCGCTCTATCCCTGCGGCAAAACCGATTGCAGGCATTGGCGCGCCGCCAAGTTCTTCTATTAGTCCGTCGTACCTTCCGCCGCCGCAAACCGTGCCCTGCGCGCCGATAGCGTCGGTAACGAATTCGAATACGGTTTTACTGTAATAGTCCAGTCCGCGTACAATACGGGGGTTGACGGTATATTTCAAGTCCTGCTCGCTTAAAAGTTTTTTTACGCCGTCAAAGTGCCCCGCACATTCTTCGCAAAGGTAGTCCGTAATTGCAGGCGCATCTTTGGTAAATTTTTTACAGCAGTCTTCCTTGCAGTCCAGCATACGCAGGGGGTTTTTATCGTAGCGGGAGCGGCAGCTTGCGCACATATCGTTCAGATGCGGCGCAAAGTAGTTTTTAAGCGCCCTGTTATATTCCGCGCGGCAGGTTTTACAGCCTATGGAATTTATTTCCAGCCGCGACTTTACCCCCAGCTTATTTAAAAACGAAGAAGCGGCAAAGATGACTTCCGCGTCCGTTTCGTAGGCTTTGGAGCCGAATATCTCTATGCCGAACTGGTGAAACTCGCGCAAGCGACCCGCCTGCGGTCTTTCGTAACGGAACGCAGGCGTTATATAATAAGTTTTAACGGGCATAGGACTGCTTGCAAGTCCGTTTTCTATAAACAGTCTTGCCGCGCCGGCAGTGCCTTCGGGCTTTAACGTTACCGAACGGCCGCCCTTATCCTCAAAGGTGTACATTTCTTTATTTACGACGTCCGTCGTTTCGCCCACGCCGCGCTTGAAAAGCTCGGTATATTCCAACACGGGCGTGCGGATTTCGCTTAAATTGAAAACCCTTGCGACCTCGCGCGCGGTGTTCTCCACGAACTGCCATTTATAGGACTGGTTGGGCAGAACGTCCTTAGTGCCTTTGGGTACGTTAATCATAATCTTCCTCTTTCACTTATTTGAATTTTTCCTTTAAGTCCGATGCGGCTTCTTCCACGCCGCGCTTTAAAGCCTGTTCGTATAACTCTTTCGCCCTGTTTATATCCTTTTGAACGCCCCAGCCGTTGTAATAGCAATGGGCAAGCTCGTACTTTGCAGGCGCGCCGAACTTCGCTTCCTCGGAAAGAATTTTAACGGCTTTCTTTACGTTGCGCTTTACGCCGACCCCGTACAGATAGCATTTGCCGACTTGCGTCAGAGCGAAATCTCCACATTTACTGAACCAGTAAAAAGCTTTATCGGGGTCGCACCGCACGTTCAGCCTGCCGTCATAGTATATATTGCCTAACTGAAACATCGAGTAAACGACGCCGTGCTCCGCCGCAACCGTAAAAGCGTTGACCGCTTTTTTAAAGCCCTCGTCCGTATTCTCGTTTATGTAATAATAAGCAAGCTCGTCAAATGCCTTGTAAAAACCGCCTTTCGCCGATTTTTCAAGCAACTCCACTGCCCGCACGAAATCTTTGCCTAAACAGCAATGCGCAAGATGATACTGTGCTTCCGCATCGCCCGACTTTTCCAACTCTTCAAAAAGCTTCTTCGCCTCGGCTTTGCGCTTTTTATCCTTGCCCTCTGAATACGTTTTGCCTAGCATCAACATCGAGGGCGCGTGTCCGCGCTTTGCGGAAACCGCATACCACTGCGCGGCCTTTTCAAGACTGCGCGGCGCATGCTTGCCGTCAAAGTAGCGCATACCCATAAGATAAGCCGCCTCGTCACTGCCGTTGGTTGCAGCTTTGGCAAGCCAGTGTTCGGCTTTTTCTTTGTCACGCTTTAAATAGAATTTCCCAAGCTCGAACTGAGCGGCGGCGTGACTTTGCGCGGCGGCAGACAAAAGATATTTTTCGCCCTTGCCTTCGTTACACCGTACGTCTTCGCCGTTAATATATGCTTTGCCGAGTTCGTACTGCTCGTCCGCGTCGCCTGCTTTTGCACGCGCGATTTTTTGTTTTAAAATATATTTCCGCATACCGTGACGGTTAATCTTCCACGCGCTCGCCGAAGTAAATTTTAAGGCTTTCTATTGCGTCCTTGTTGTCGTCTTCCGCGGCTTTCCGCCAGAGCTTGCGCGCCTTTTCCTCGTCCTTTTTAGCGTCCTCGCCGTGATAATAAATTTCGCCTAGCTTATAAGCCGCTTCGTCGTTGTATTCGCTTGCTTTGGTTAAGTAAGTTATAGCTTTGCCGACATTCTTTTTTACGCCCTCGCCATTGAGATAGCACGTGCCCAAAGCATACTGCGCGTCAGAATCGTACTTTGCGGCTTCTGTATAAAGCTCGATAGCTTTGTCGTAGTTCTGCTCAACGCCCGTTCCGTCAAAGTAGCATTTGCCGAGCAAATATTCGCCGAAAAGCGAGCCTTCGTTTTTTGCCTTTTCGAAATACCCTACAGCCGTGCTTGCGTCCTGAAGAACGCCTTCGCCGTTTAAATACATTTCGCCTAAGCGGCAGGTTGCAAATCTGTTGCCGTGCCCGTCAGCCCTTTTATACCATTCAAGAGCCTGCTTTAAATCTTCCTCTAAATCGCAATAGTAATTGCCGAGCGCACACTCGGCGTCGGCATAGCCTTGCTCCGCGGCTTTTAAAAACATCTCCTTGGACTTTTCGTCCTCGTCCTTAAAGCCGTAAAGTTCGCCTGCCTGATACATTGCTTCCGCGTCGCCTGACTCCGCCGCTTTTAAATACCATTCAAGCGCGCCGTCCTCGTCGTCCTTTTCATAATAGTGAATATCCGCAAGCGCTTTTTGCGCGGCAATTACTCCGTTCAGGGCAAGCGGCAAAGCGCATTCTATGGCTTTGTCAACGTTCTTTTCTACTAAGGTTTCGCAGTTTAAATTTTCTAAGCCGTATCTGTAAATTTCGATAAGCTCCGCCGCAGCCTTGCCGTCGCCTGCCGCAATTGCTCGGTTAAGATAATCCAGCGCGAGGTTCGTTTTATTGTATTTGTAGTACAGCCCCATTTCACGCAGCGCAGCCGCACAGCCTTTATCCGCCGCAGCGGACATATACGCCAGCCACTTGTTGTAATCTTTCTTAATCCCTTCCTCGTCCTCAAGTCCGCAGGCTATATCGTAAAGCTTATCGCCGTCAAGCGTTTTACAAAGCCGCTCCGTTTCGCCGTCTGTATGCGGACGGCTTTTGTTTGAGTTTACAGTTTTATTGGCTCCCCTGACTATTTTTGCAATAGTAACTACAACGCCGAAAAACATTACCGCGCCGATAACGGCGAAAAATATAGGTATTATGCTTTCCATCGAAATTACCAGCGTATTCATAAATTATCCTTATAAAACGTACTTCTTCAAATCGCGGTTTCTGATGATGTTTTCAAGGTGTTCTTCCACGTACTTATCGTTTACGTCAACCTTAATCACGGGGTAATCGTTTCCGCCCGCGTTAAAAGATATATCTTCAAGCAAATGCTCCATAACCGTATGAAGCCTGCGCGCGCCGATATCTTCGCTGGTGGAATTTATATCCTCGGAAATTTCCGCAATTTTTTCTATCGCGTCCTTAGTGAAGTGCAAATCGATATTATCGACTGCAAGCAGCGCTGAATACTGTGCGGTTATCGCGTTCTGCGGCTGGGTTAAAATATTTACGAAATCCTGTTTGGTAAGGCTTGCAAGCTCGACCTGAATGGGGAACCTGCCCTGAAGCTCGGGAATTAAATCTTCCACCTTGGAAACGTGGAACGCGCCCGCGGCTATGAACAGAATATAATCCGTTTTTATCGGACCGTACTTGGTCATTACCGTGCAGCCCTCTACAATAGGCAGTATGTCGCGCTGGACGCCCTCGCGCGAAACGTCCGCGCCTTGGTTGCCCTTACCTGCGATTTTGTCGATTTCATCTATGAATATAATACCGTCGTTTTCGGCGCGGCGGATTGCTTCCGCGTTTACCGCGTCGTTATCTATAAGCTTGTCGGCTTCCTCTGATAAAATCAGATTCTTTGCTTCGCGCACGGTAATCTTTCTTTTCTTTTTCTTGTGCATACCGAGTCCGCTGAATACAGAGCCTAAGTCGATTGCCGCTCCGCTTCCGGGGGAAAGCTCCAAAGGCTTGGGTATATCGTCAACCTCGATTTCTATGAGCGTGTTGTCATACTTGCCGGCGTGAATATCGTCAACGAGGTTCTGCTCGAAAATTTCCTTGGAAAATTCGCCGCGCTCGTCCTTTTTCATTTCGGCAAGGACCTTGGCTATTCTTCTTTCAGCAGTTGCGGTTGCCTTGTAGCTTACCTCCGCCGTCTTTTCCTCTTTGACGAGGCGTATAGCGCACTCAGCCAAGTCGCGCACCATCGATTCAACGTCGCGCCCGACGTAGCCGACTTCGGTATACTTCGTAGCCTCAACCTTCAAAAAAGGCGCTTTGACCAGCTTCGCAAGCCGTCTTGCAATTTCCGTTTTGCCGACGCCCGTAGGGCCTTTCATTATGATATTTTTTGGCGTGATTTCGTCCTGCAATTCGGGCGAAAGCATACTTCTGCGGTAGCGGTTTCTCAAAGCTATAGCGACAGCCTTTTTAGCTTCGTCCTGCCCTATGATGTGTTTATTTAATTCGTGTACAATCTGTTTGGGTGTTAAATCCATTTCGCTCCTCCCTTAGATTACTTCGCATTTAATGTTGTCGTTCGTAAACACGCAGATTTCGCTTGCGATTTTAAGCGACTTTTTGGCGATTTCCTCTGCCGTGAATTTTGTGTTCTGATACAGTGCGCGCGCCGCCGCAAGCGCATAATTGCCGCCGCTGCCGATTGCCGCAATTCCGTCGTCGGGCTCTATTACCTCGCCCGTGCCCGAAACTATTAAAAGCGTATCCTTGTCGGCAACTATCATTAACGCTTCAAGCTTTCTGACCATTTTATCCGAGCGCCAAAGCTCCGCAAGCTCAACTGCTGAGCGCATAAGGTTACCCGAAAATTTGTTCAGCATACCTTCGAACTTTTCGCTCAGAGAAAACGCGTCCGATACCGAGCCGGCAAAGCCCAGTATTACTTTGCCGCCGTAGATTCTTCTCACCTTCTGTGCGCTGTTTTTAAAAATTACACTTTCGCCCATGGTGACCTGTCCGTCGCCTGCGATTGCCGTTTTGCCGTCCTTTTTAACGGCGCAGATTGTAGTTGCGTGAAATTCCGTCATACTTCTCTCCTTAAATTCCGAGTTTGTTTTTATAATTTTTTATACTGTCCAACGCGCGCTGTGCAAGATATGCGTAACGCTGTTTTTTATCCCTTATATTCTTTTCCGCAGCCCTAAGTATTCCGAAGTTGGCGTTCATAGGCTGAAAATTTTTATTTGCCGCGGATATATGCGCCGACAACGCGCCGATTACCGTATCGTTTTCGGGAACGGTACTTTCCTTACCCTGTAATTTTTCGTATAAATGCAGGGCGGAAATAAGTCCGCTTGCGGCAGATTCCACGTAGCCTTCTACGCCCGTTATCTGACCTGCAAAAAACACGGTAGGATTAGTCTTTAAAGAAAAATCCGCATTTAAGCAGTCGGGCGAGTTTATAAAGGTGTTGCGGTGCATAACGCCGTATCTTAAAAACTCTGCATTGTTTAATGCCGGTATCATAGAAAACACGCGCTTCTGTTCGCCGAACTTTAAATTAGTCTGGAAGCCGACAAGGTTATACGCCGTTCCTTCCGCGTTCTCTTTCCTCAGTTGAAGCACGGCGTAAAACTTATTGCCGTCCTTATCCGTAAGCCCCACGGGCTTTAGCATTGCAAAGCGCAGGCTTTCATTGCCGCGCGAAGCGAGAACTTCAACGGGCATACAGCCTTCAAAAATTTCCTTCTTCTCGAAGTCGTGTAATATCACACGCTCGGCGCCCGTAAGCTCGGATACGAAATTTTCGTACTCCTCTTTATTTAACGGGCAGTTTATATAATCGTCGCCGCCCTTGCCGTATCTGTCGCCGTAAAAGCACTTTTCAAAGTCAAGACTGTCCCGCGAAACTATGGGCGCGGAAGCGTCGTAAAAATGCAGTCCGCCGCCGCATATCCTTTGAATATCTTCAAACAGTCTGCCGCAGGTCAAAGGCCCCGTAGCGACTATCGCCCATTCGTCGGGCACGGTTTCGGCTTGTTTACAGATAACTTCTATATTCGGGTTTGAATTTATTTCATCGGTTATAATCTTTGCAAACTCCGCCCTGTCCACGGCAAGCGCGCCGCCTGCCGGAACGCGGCACTTTTCAGCCGCCGCCATTAAGCGTGAGCCCAGTAAGCGCATCTCTTCCTTTAAAAGTCCGCACGCGTTGCCGTATACGTCGTTACTCTTTA
This sequence comes from uncultured Clostridia bacterium, assembly GCA_947175515.1. Lineage (GTDB taxonomy): Bacteria > Bacillota > Clostridia > Christensenellales > Borkfalkiaceae > Coproplasma. The sequence continues at coordinate 11,744 of CAMWNA010000040.1, forward strand.
AAGAGTTTGAACAGACCAGCTCGGAAAAATTTTTATCCTTGTGCGCAGGCGTGAAGGAGCGCGGTTTTATGTCGTACAATTCGACGCGGACGCCGCGTTCGGCAAGGCATAATGCCGCCTCGCACCCCGCAAGCCCCGCGCCGATAATTTTAACTTTCATTTTCGGGTTTTTCAGGTTTTTCCTGTTCGGGAATATCCTCGCTGTAATCGCAGGTTTTTTCCGAGCATTTTATTTTATCTCCGCGGACGATTAAAAACTTTCCGCACTTGGGGCATTTTTTGCCCGTAGGTATATCCCAGCTTAAAAATTTGCACTCCGGATAGCCCGTGCAGCCGAAGTAAATTTTGCCCGACTTAGAGCGCATTCTGCGCATAGGCTTGCCGCAGTCGGGGCAGGTGCCTGCAGACTCCGCACTATCGCCCTCGTCGTTAGCCAAGGGGCGCCTTGCGCTGCATTTAACGCATTCCAGATACTGCCCGTACCTGCCTTTTTTAAGCAGCATACCGCCGCCGCATTCGTGGCATTTTTCCTCCGTCATCTTCGCGTCGATAGGCAGGATAGACGAACACTCGGGATAGTTGGGGCAGGCAAGGAACTTGCCGAATTTGCCGCTTTTAACAATCATATTCGCGCCGCATTTAGGACAGCGCATTTCGGAAATTTCCGTAACGCTTTCGCTGACTATGTTAGAGCAGGCAGGGTAATTGGAGCAGGCAAGATACTTGCCGTATTTGCCGAGTCTTCTTATCATCATACTGCCGCACTTTTCGCACTTAATATCCGTAGGCTCGTCACCGTCGGTCGAGGCGGTTTTAAGCCTTTCCGCAAACCCGGGATAAAAGTCCGCAATAAGCTTGTGCCAGTCCACGCCGCCGTCCTCGATCTTATCCAGATCGTCCTCCATATGCGCGGTAAAGCCGACGTCCATAATATCGGTAAAGTACTTGACGAGCATATCAGTTATTTTGAAGGCAACTTCCGTCGGCACCATATATTTGCCGTCCTTTTGAACGTAGCGGCGCTTTGTGAGCACGGAAATTATGGAAGCGTAGGTGGAAGGTCTGCCTATTCCCTTTTCTTCCATCGTCTTAACCAGCGACGCGTCCGTATACCTTGCAGGCGGACGGGTGAACTTCTGTTCCTTGGAAAATTCGTTCAATAAAAGCTTGTCGCCCTCGTTCAGCGGAGGCAGAAGCTTAACGCTTTCGTCCTCCTCGTCCTTTTCCTTTGATACGTCCTGATAAGCCGCGGTATAGCCTGCAAACAGCAGCGCTTTGCCGCTTGCTTTAAAGGTATAGCCGCCGGCTTCGCATTCTATCTGCATAGAGTTATACTGCGCTTCCGCCATCTGCGAAGCTATAAATCTGTCATATATAAGCTTGTAAATATTATAGTGCTTTTTATCTAGGAACTGCTTTACGCTTGCAGGGGTTACGGAAAGGTTTATAGGACGGATAGCCTCGTGCGCGTCCTGCGCGCCCTTTTTGGTTGCGTAATAGTTGGGCTTTGCCGGCACGTATTCCTTGCCGTAGCTTTCCTCAATAAATTTCAGCGCGACGTCCTGCGCTTCCTTGGAAATACGCACGGAGTCCGTTCTTATGTAGGTGATAAGCGCGATATGGTTTCCGCCTACGTCCATACCCTCGTAAAGATGCTGAGCAACCAGCATCGTTTCGGGCGAGGACATAGAGTATTTATTCGAAGCGTCCTGCTGCAACGACGACGTCGTGAACGGAGCGGGGGCGTGCTGTTTCGTTACGCCCTTTTTTACCTTTGTCACGGTGAACTGCGCAGCCTTTACCTTTGCTTCCACCTGCTCGGCAAGCTCTTTACCGATGCTTTCGCCGTTCTTTTTATACTGATAAGTAGCCTTGAACGGCGCATACTTGCGCTCTTCGTCCTGCAACAGCGCGGTAAACGTCCAGTATTCTTCGGGAGTGAAAGCCTGAATTTCGCGCTCCCTGTCAACGATTATTCTGAGCGCAACTGACTGCACGCGCCCTGCCGAAAGACCGTTTTGTATTCTGTTGTTTAAAAGGGGTGAAAGCTTATAGCCGACTAACCTGTCGAGAACGCGCCTTGCCTGCTGCGCGTCAACCAAATTATAATTAATCCTGCGCGGATTTTTTAAAGCGTTCTGCACGGCGGAAGGGGAAATTTCGTTGAATTCAATTCTGTTTTCGCCGTCCTTATCGAGTCCCAGAACGGTCTGCAGGTGCCAGCTTATCGCCTCGCCTTCGCGGTCAGGGTCGGTCGCAAGGTAGACTTTGTCCGCCTTCTTTGCTTCGGCTTCAAGTCTTTTTATAACTTCCTTTTTGCTTGCGGTTATTTCGTACTTCGGCTCGAAGTTTCCGGTTATTTTGACCCCCAAGGTCTTTTCGGGCAAATCCCTTACGTGTCCGCCCGAAGCGTCCACCTTGTACTTGCCTTTTAAATATTTAGAAATTGTTTTTGCCTTGGAAGGCGACTCCACTATTATTAAATCCATACAGTTTCCTTCTTTCTTTGCCGCGTTACTTTACCGCCGAATATCTGTTGCCGCCCAAGCGTACGACTAGGTTTTTGATTTCGAGCGAGGATATCACGGGAATAAGCTGCCAAATCTGCTTGCCGAGCTTTTCCGCAAGCTCGGGGAGGAACACCTCGCCCGCGTCGCACACTGCTTTATACAGCGCGCTCTCCTCGTCAGTCAACGGTTTTTGCTGCGGCGTATTAAAGTCTAAACCATAAACGCCGAAAATGTCAAGTATATTTTCCGCAAGGTATGCGCCTTTTTTAATAAGCAAATTACAGCCCTCGCCGGCGGTTAAACCCAGCGAATGAGGGAAAGCAAATACGTCCCTGTTGCTGTCGATTGCTATATCCGCGGTGATAAGCGCGCCGCTCCTTTTCGCTGCTGAAACTACAAGCGTTCCCTCGGATAACCCTGCGATTATGCGGTTGCGAACGGGGAAATAGAACGACTTGGGCTGGGTTTCGGGCGGATATTCGGAAATTATCAAGCCCTGTTCCGCAGTCCTGCTTATAAGTTGAGCGTTCACCGAAGGATATGCGTAATCGAAACCGTAAGCCAGAACCGATATTGCCTTACCCTTTGCCAGCGCGCCCTCCAAAGCGGCGGTGTCCGCGCCTTCGGCTATACCCGTGACAACGGTAAAGCGCGAAGCTAATTCGCCGGAAATCTTTTTGCAGTCCGCAATGGTTTTCGGCGGCGTCCTGCGCGAGCCGACGACCGAAAAACAACGCGATTTTAAAAGCGAAATATCTCCCTTGCAAAATAGAACTATGGGAGGAGAGTCTATTTCCTTTAAATTTTTGGGATAGCCGTCTGAAAAGTAAGTTACGCAGGTTATCCCTCTGCGCTCCAAGCCTTCGAAAATATCTCTGTGGAAATCGTCGTCGAAATATTGCGCCCTCATTTTATTATATACGCCGTAGGGAAGCGTTTTAATCAAAACGTTTTCATATTTATCGAAATCCGGCTTACTGCTTTCAAAGTGCGCAAGCATTACGTGCTTTGCGTGATAGGAAAGACCTTCAAGATATGCAAGCGTTATTAAGTTGCGTTCGTCATCGGTATACATATATTTTCACCTTCAAAAATTTTAAAGAGAACTAGATTCATAGCTTCGGTAAGAAGCCGCTTCAAGGATATACTCGGGCATAATGTTTTCACAGTCCGCCAAGTCGGCAATCGTCCTTGCAACCTTGATTATCCTTGAACGGGCGCGCGCGGAAAGGTGCAGCGTTTCAAACGCGTTCCTCAAAATTTCCTCGCACTCGAAAGATAGGCGGCAATATTTCTTAATCTGTTTTTCGCCCATATTGGCGTTGACTTTCATATCCTCGCCGCGGAAGCGTTCGCGCTGAATTCCGCGCGCCTTTTCCACCCTCGCTTTTACTGCCGCGCTCGGCTCTTCTGCTTGGGTTGAAACCAAGTCGTCGTACTTCACTCCGTCCACTTCCACCTGCAAGTCTATTCTGTCCAACAAAGGTCCCGAAATTTTGCTTCTGTATTTTTGTATCTGTGCGGGAGTACACGTACAGGTAAGATATGCCGAACCGTAATTGCCGCACGGGCAGGGGTTCATGCTTGCGCAGAGAATGAAGTCCGCGGGGAAAGTTATTGCGCCGCCTGCGCGCGTAACGGTGATTATTCTGTCCTCAAGCGGTTGGCGGAGCGACTCCAGCGCGTGACGGGTATATTCGGGAAGCTCGTCTAAAAACAGCACGCCCTTATGCGCTTTGGAAATTTCGCCCGCGTGAATTTTGTTGTTTCCGCCTCCGCAAAGCGATACCGTCGTCGCCGTGTGGTGCGGCGTGCGGAACGGGCGGAGGGAAACTATGCCTTCCTCCGAAAGCTCGCCGGCGATTGAATGAATTTTCGTGACCTCCAACGCTTCTTCAAAAGTCATATCCGGCATTATAGTCGGTATACAGCGTGCAAGCAGTGTTTTGCCAGTACCCGGAGGGCCTGCAAGCAGAACGTTGTGTCCGCCGGCTACGGCAATTTCAATCGCGCGCTTTGCGACCTTTTGTCCGCGCACGAGCGACGTATCGTAATTATAGCTTTGCCTGCTCTGCGCCGCGCGGAAGCTTTTTAAGGCTACGGGCGTGAACGGTCTTTCACCCGTAAGATAATCAACGGCGTCGCGCAGGGAATTCAATGCGTAAACCTCGGTGCCCTCTATATAGCTTGCTTCGTTTGCATTCTGCGCAGGGATAACGAATCGCGTATATCCCTTGGTCTTTGCCGAAATCATTATGGGCAGTATGCCCGTAACAGGGCGCAAGCTTCCGTCAAGGGCAAGCTCGCCGAGGAAAATTATTCCGTCGGTGTTTGCGGTGAGCTGGTCGCTTGCCTTTAATATGCTTATCGCCAGCGGCAGGTCGTAGTGCGAGCCTTCTTTTTTTATGTCAGCCGGCGCAAGGTTTATGGTAATTTTGTTTACGGGGAAATACAGCGCGCTGTTCTTAATTGCCGAACGCACACGCTCCTTGCTCTCCTTTACCGCGGCGTCGGGAAGCCCTACGAGATCGTACGACACCATACCTTTGTTAATATCCGTTTCCACTTCCACGGGCACGCCCTCAAGCCCGTTCAATGCAAAGCTAGTAATTTTAGATAACATTAAACTCCCTCTTTGGTTTTTGATAATTTAAAAGCTCCCGCACGCGGCAGGAGCTTTTTTATTTATTTAACTTCCGCAATCTTTGCAGCCTTGCCGGTAAGTCCGCGCAGGTAATAAAGTTTTGCTCTTCTTACCTTGCCGCGTCTTACGACGGTTATATAAGCAATCTTGGGTGAGTGCAGGGGGAACGTTCTTTCAACGCCGACGCCGAAAGACAGCCTGCGTACTTTAAAGCTTTCCCTTATGCCGCCGTGCTTTTTAGCGATTACGACGCCTTCGAAGTTCTGAACTCTTTCCTTCGTACCTTCGATTACCTTGAAGCCTACTTTTACGGTGTCGCCAACGTTGAACGCGGGAACTTCCGTTTTCATATTCTCTTTTTCAATTGCTTCAACTAAACCTTTCATGACTTTACCTCCCATTCTAAGGAATTTTAACTTGACATTCTTGCGTGCTTACGCAGAGGACTGCCCGAAGTCGCATTTAATATTAGCAAAACTTTTATGAAAACGCAACTTATTTTAGGGGGTGTGTCGCAATTTTCACAAAAGAATTTCATTGAGCATTTTTTTTGCGCTGTTCTATTTGCATATAAACCGGCTGTCCGTTTTCCATAAAACACTTAAATCGGAAATCTCTTACCTCAAATTCC
>CAMWNA010000041.1 GCA_947175515.1 uncultured Clostridia bacterium
ACTTTAAATAGTACTATGCCACATATAATTGAGCACAGAAACGTAATTATTACGGCAATAATATACTTTTTATCGCATTTAAACCCTTTAAAAGACAAATTCCTCATATATTAATCTATGAGGAATTTCTTATTAATATGAACTTAACATTTTATCAATGTCTATGCCGTAACCTCTTGTCGGGTCGTTAATAAAGACGTGGGTGACTGCTCCTATTATTTTTCCGTTCTGTACGATAGGGCTTCCGCTCATGCCCTGTACTATTCCGCCTGATTTTTCAATCAGTTCGTCGTCCTCTATTTTTATAACGAAGTTTCGGTTATCTTTATTATTTTTATCAACCTTTACTATTGAGATATCATATTTCTTAGTATCGTTGCCTTGCACTGTCGTATATATACATGCTTTACCGATTTTCACATCGTTTATAGAACCTTTTTCGACCTTAATAAGTTTTGAAGTATCGAAGTCATCTGATAAATCTCCGTATATTCCGCAGGGACAATTTAATTTTGCTTTACCTATTATATTATTACTTTCAAACGCGCCGCGAAGTTCACCGGGGTTACCTTTAATACCGCGTTTGACTTCATAGACTACGCAGCCGTAGACGGTTCCACCATTTATATTAATTAAACTGCCTTTTAAATCGGCAACGGGATGTCCGAGCGATGCAAATTTTTTATTTGATTTGTCTATATACGTAACAGTACCTATTCCGTTTACGGTATCTTTGACTAAAACACCTAATCTTTTTCCACCGGAGTTAAGCTCAGTTGCCGGTTGGCAGTCAAGATTTATTAACTCACCGTCGCGTATTACGGTTATCTGGTACTTTTTAAAGCTTTCGGCTAGTATAGAGTTTATGTCCGAAGCCTTGTTAACTTCTTTACCATTTATTTTATCTATTACGTCTCCCGTTTTAATACCGCAATCTCTTGCAGGAGATTTCATTCCGTCCGACGTAATAACGTCGCAAATTCCAATAACTTCGACCGTGGTTGTGTTTAAGGTGAAGCCTGCAGGAAAGCCGCCCAAATATAACGTTTGGGTTTCCGCAGCCGCGCTAAGCGTTGTGGTCGAAAGCGCACAAACAATTACAGCAATGAATACTAACAGAGTTCTTACAAAATTTTTTCTTAAAAGCATAACAGTATTGTGTGCAAGGCTTTTGTTAATATTCAAAAAAACGGCGGTTTATTTTACCGCCGTCTCTATTTAGTTTTTAAATTGCAGTATAAGCTCTTTTGCGTTTAAACGTGCTGCTTCAGATGTCGCGTTTCCGCCGGTTAAGCGTATTATTTCTTGAACTTTTTCATTTTCGTTAAGCCTTTTTAGTCTGGTTATCGTTTTGCCGTTTTCCTCTTCTTTATATATAAGGAATTGCGCGCTACTTGCCGCACAGACTTGCGGAAGATGTGAAACTGCTATAATTTGGGTATTTTTAGCAATATTTTTAAATTTTCCTGCAACCGTTGCTGCTGTATATCCGCTTATTCCTGCGTCTATTTCATCAAAAATGTACGAGGAAATTCCGTTTAAATCCTTTAAGCAGGTCTTAATTGCAAGCATAAACCTGCTCATTTCGCCGCCGCTTATAACTTTATTTAAAGGCTTTAAAGGCTCGCCCTTATTTGCGGAGAATTCGAAACTCACTTCATCTGAACCATTTGCCGACAGTAAATTTGCAGATGCTTTGTCATATTCATTAAAGCGTACGCCGAATTTTGCGTTAGGAATATTAAGGGTTTTTAACTCAATTTCAACGCTGTTGCAAAAATTTTCCGAGGCTCTTTTTCTCAACTCGGTAAGTTGTTTACAAAGATTGAAAATGTTTTCGTCGTGCTTTTCTATTTCAGAGGTGTACTTTTCAATTAATGCCGCACTATCGGAAAGCGCCTCATACTCTTCTTGCGCTTTGTCTCTAAATTTAAGAATATCCGCTTCGTCTTTGCCGTACTTCTTTCTCAACGCAGATATGAGCGTAAGCCTGTCTTCAATGTTTTCCGCTTCGGCTTCATCAAAGGTTAGACTATCTGCAACATCCGTAAGCGTTTCTGCAACGTCTGCTACTTCAGTACATAATATATCAAGCCTAGTGCAAATCTGAGAATATTCATCGCTTATTCCGCTGATTTGATTCATTATTCTAGCCGCAGAGTTCAGCCCGTCGCCGCAACCGCCGTCTTCGTTTAATATTGACCGTGCCGAATTTATTGCGGACATAATTTTTTCAACGTTAGCTAAAACGTTTCTGCGCGCCCGTAACTCTTCATATTCGCCTGATTTCAAATCAGCGCCGTCTATTTCGCTTATCTGAAAACTAAGCAAATCAAGCTTTCTTGCTCTTTCAGCTTCATCACCGCCGAGCTTGGTAATTTCATTCTTACATTTTTTCTTTTCGCAAATTTCCGAACTGAGCTTTTCCTTTAATTCCACTGCGGTATCACCGCAAAGGCTGTCAATTACTTTAAGCTGGTTTTCTTCGCTCAGCAGAAAAAAATGCTCGCTTTGTCCGTGAACGTCTACGAGATGCTGGGTAATGTTTTTAAGCATTGAAGCAGTGACGGTGTTTCCGTTAATTTTAATTGCGCCCTTTCCGTCAAGCGAAAGCTTGCGCGATATTATAACGGCGCCGTCGCTTTCTATGTCGTAATCAGCAAGCTTTTTAATTGCCTCGGATGATGAGTCTAATATAAATTCCGCTCTGACCAAGGCTTCGTTCTCACCGTAGCGAATCATCGTTCTGTCAGCCTTGCAACCGAGTACAAAATTAATAGAGTCGAGAATTACAGATTTACCCGACCCTGTTTCGCCGGACAAAACGTTAAGTCCGCCGTCAAATTCTATATCCGCTTCTGAAATCAAAGCTACGTTTTTAACGAATAACCTTGCAAGCATCAGATTGAGTACTCTCTTAGCTTGTCCGCAATACGGGCAGCATTTTCGTTAGTGTCTACTACAATTAAAAGCGTATCGTCGCCGGCAACGCTACCTATAACTTCTTTGAATTGCAGGGAATCTACGAAAGCGCCTGCAGTAGAACCGTTACCGCGCATTGTTTTTATAACGATGATATTATTTGCGAAGTTAATAGTCTGCACGCATTCGCGGAATAGATTTTTCATTTTACCGCTAACGGAATCGTCGTCGCTTTCAAGGCAAGCGTATCTGTACTTCTTTTTGGTTCCGGAAACTTTATAAAGCTTTAAGTCCTTTATATCGCGTGAAATAGTTGCCTGTGTAACGTTAAAATTGAGCTTGTTCAATTCGGCGCAAAGCTCTTCCTGAGTGTCAATTTCATTTACTGCAATTATTTCTAATATCTTTTGTTGTCTTGCGTTCCTGTGCATTATCTACTCCAAATACCAAGTTTAATTAATAATTTTTTAAAGAAATCTTTCTCGCCGCAAGTGATAAATTCAACACATTTTTCGGCTTTTTTTACCTTTACGGCTGCTTTGCCGTTTATTTCATCGACGACTTTGCCGTCAACTACTATATTAAGTGGTGTTTCGTTTTCGGAAGAAAATATTTCCAAAACAGACTTATCATTATAAACTATCGGACGCGAATGAAGCGAATGTGCGCAAATAGGCGTCATAATAAATGCGTTTAAGTCCGGTGTCAGTATTGAGCCGCCCGCGGAAAGCGAATAAGCCGTAGACCCAGTGGGCGTGCTGATAATAATTCCGTCGGCAGTAATAATATCAACCGTTGAGCCGTCTATTTCCGTGCGGAGACTGACCGTATTGGAAAAACCGCCGCCGCTCGTGTTGCGCTGAACAACTAAATCGTTAAGAGCAAGAAATTTCTTATCTCCGTGCTCAATTTCAAGCATGCTTCTTTTCTGTGTTTCAAACTCGCCGCTTAAAAGAAGGTTTACTGCCTCGTCAATTTTTTCGCGTCCAAATTCTGCTAAAAAACCGAGATGCCCGTAATTTATTCCTATAATTTTAACGGAATATCTGGAACATTCCGAAGCAATATTAAGTATCGTTCCGTCACCGCCGAGAACGAATATAACGTCAAGTCCCTTTAAGTCGGAAAAGCCGTCAATTACTTGGCAGTCCATGCCGCCGCTTTTAAGCGCACTGCTTAACATATTAACATACGGCAGATTATCTGAAAGATAGCTTTTATTGAAATATATTCCAACCCTCATCTGTAATATTATAAATCTTTTTATACAAATATGCAAATAAAAAAGCCTGTAAATTCATTATTATTTAACAGACTTTAATAAATATTCAATTTCGACGCTTTTTGTAGCGCCCTTTTCAAGCAGTATAAGATACTCCTTATTCTTGCCTGCAACTATAGGGGCGACAGTCAATTTCTGCGGCAGAAGACCACATTGTACAGCGTAATTATAAATCTTTCTTATGACGCTTTCGTGAACTTTCCTGTCCTTTACAATCCCGTTTTTACCTACTCTTCCGCCCTCGCATTCAAACTGCGGTTTTATAAGTGCTATAACGGACTTTCCGTCGTTTAATATGTTGCTCACGCCGCTTAAAATGTAAGTCAACGATATGAAGCTTACGTCAATAACTACTCCGTCTAATTCTTCTGAGAAAAGTTGTTGGTTAAGATTCCGAGCGTTGAAGTTATCGATTAATACAACATTTTTATCTTTTAAGCTTTTGTCGAGCTGGCTTTCTCCTACGTCAATACAATAAACTTTTTTCGCTCCGTTTTGTAAAAGGCAGTCGGTAAATCCGCCTGTGCTTGCGCCGATATCAACAAAAATTTTACCATCAACGGGGAATTTGAAATCAGTCAATGCTTTATTCAATTTGAAGCCGCCGGCAGAAACAAAGTTTTCGTCAGTCGGCAAAACTTCGATAACGTCTCCGTCTTTTACAACGTAAGAAGCAGTAACTGCTTTACCGTTCGCCAACACTATTCCGCGTTTTATTGCAAAAGCGGCTTTTGCCCGTGAACCGAATTCTTCCGCTAAGTATTTATCTATTCTCATTTAAAATATAATCTATAATTTTTTCGCAGCTTACACCGTTTTCGTTCATAAGCTCGTTTATTCCGCCGTGTGTGATAAATTTATCTCCGTAAGCAAAATTTTTAATAATTTTGCTGTCGGCTGAATAATATGCGTCAATCATCGCGCCAAGTCCGCCGATAAGCATATTGTCTTCAACTGTAATTATAACGCGTTCGTTTAAGCTTTTAAGAATTTCAATATCCAAAGGTTTAACGAACCGCGCATTGATAACCGCGACGTTTATTCCGTAGCTTTTATTCAACGTTTCGGTTGCGGCAAGTGAAATAGTTATAGCCCTTTCACCGCAGGCAATAATGACAAACTTTCCGTCGCCATCTGAGAGCTTTTCCCATTTGCCTGCAATTATTTCGCTTTGCCGACCGAAAATTTTGCGGCACTCTCTTGGATATCTTATTGCAAGCGGAACGTTGAAAGATGTGCTGAAATTAAGCATGGCTTCAAATTCTTTGGCGTCTTTTGGAACGGCTATCGTAAGATTAGGTATTGAACTTAAAAACGATAAATCAAACACGCCCTGATGAGTTTCACCGTCCGAACCTGAAATCCCCGCGCGGTCTATGCATAGCGTTACGGGCAAATTTTGACTGCATATATCTATCATAATTTCGTCGTATGAACGCTGCAAGAACGTAGAATATACTGCATAATAAGGCTTTAACCCTTCGGTTGCCATTGACGCGCAGAGAATCGTGGCATGCTCCTCGCAGATTCCTACGTCAACAGCGCGATCGGGGAATTTTTCAAAGAAACTGCTGAGCCCTAAACTTGAAGTCATTGCCGCGGTTACGGCAACTATTCTTTTATCCTTTTCGGCAAGCCTTGAAAGCGTTTCACCTAAAATTTGGGAATACTCTATTGAAACGTCATTTGCGTTGGAAACGGAAATACCGTGTGTGGCTTCGGGATTTTCCTCGCAAAATTCATAGCCTTTCCCCTTTTTGGAAATTATATGCAGAATAACCGATTCCGTTTTAAGTCTTTGTTTTATCTCTGAAAGCTTTTCAATCATTTTCGGCAGGTCGTTGCCGTCGTATACACCGTCGTATTTAAAACCGAACCTTTCAAAAATCTTTGCATGCTTATCGCGTTTTTCTTTATGCTCGGTATTTTCACTGAGAATTTCAAGATATTCGTGCATGCTTCCGACCGTAGGTGCGATAGACATTCCGTTATCGTTTAATATAACTAAAATTCTGGTATTAAGTAATCTTAAGCTATTGAACGCTTCATATACAAGACCGTTATTGAACGAACCGTCACCGATTACTGCGATTACGTTAAAATCATCCCCCTTGACGTCGCGTGCCTTTGCTATGCCCAAAGCCGCGGAAACAGAGGTCCCTGCGTGACCGGTATTATAACAGTCGTACTCGCTTTCTTCGCGCTTCGGAAAGCCTGAAATTCCGTTCTTTTTTCGTATAGAATCAAATTTTTCATATCTGCCCGAAAGAAGCTTGTGCGTATAGCATTGATGTCCGACGTCGAATATAAGCTTATCATTCGGAAAATCGAAAACGTAATGCAGGGCAACTGAAAGTTCCACGGTTCCCAGATTAGAAGATAAATGCCCTCCGTTTCTGAAAACCGTGGAAATAATTTTCTGCCGCGCTTCTTCACACAATGTGTTAAGCTGCGGCAGATTAAGGTTTTTTAATTTTTTGTCCGTGATATTTTCGAGCATTTACTTTTCCCTTTTGAAAAACGTCGTAAACTTAGCAAAACCGAAAACTATCTGTTTATTATATTTTATTGCGAAATGTTTAAAAATTGCCTTACCGCCGACAGTAAGCGCGCCTATAACCGCACTTACGCCGATTGAAGCTATAATTTCATAGATTGAACCGGTCAATGCAAAATGTACGACAAGCGCCGTTCCGGCGGCACCGCTTACGATACCGCAAATATCACCGATAACGTCCGCGAATATACTGCTTAGTTTAGTTGCGTTGCGGCAAAAAGTCACGGCACGTTTTGCGCCTTTAATTTTCTTTGATGCCATTGCATGGAACGCTTCGGGACTGCATGAAATAATCGCATTGGCTAACAGGTCGCAAAGTATATTCAAAAACAGCAACACCACCAGTACGATTATACATACGAACGCAGGGCTGTCTTTAACCGAAATTTCGGTCAGAAAGCTGAATAAAACCGTTAAAGCAAATGAAAGAACTAAAACCCCCAGTCCCCATGCGAGCCATGCAGGCATAATTTTCCGTTTTTGCTTTTTCTTCTTAACTGTCTTTTGTTTTAAATTATCGTCACTGTCCATAATAATCTTTTATTTATTAAAAATAATACGCACAACCGTGTGCGTAAAAAATAATAATATAGTGGTTTATATTAAATAAACTTTGCGGCTTAAGGTTCGGTAGGATTTCCCTCGTAACTCACTTCCCGTCGCCGTAGAAGCAGTTTCCTTTTCAGAGTCAGAACACAAAGTGTAACCGAATCGCCACTGAGTCCACACCGTAATCTCTAATATAAAATCAGTCTAGAAGCTTTCCTTGACAAGCACCATTGAGCTAATCCTCTTTTGCAAAAGACAATTTCAAATGGCAATAGATATCCGCCGTATGGCCATACGAGGCGGTATCGTGGATCCATTATCCGCTGTTTTCACTCAAGGCAGGCTACACTGTACCAAACTTTCGCCTGATAGCAGGTTTATACCGTCGGAATTTAATTCCGCCGGCCTCCACGGTAAATGGGTTAGGCTGCGGTATGCCGTTACCAAGCTCCCATAAACCTTTACTCCCAGCATTCACCCACTTTTGGCAAAGCAAGCAAACACCAGAAACTTCATCGATATGCCCTTTAACGGTATTTTACCCCCGTCTTCGTATCAATGGAGATTGACTAGAATACTGCACCACTATATTAAGTGCATTAATTATAGCATATATCCGTATGAAAGTCAATAGAAATTATTGAATTCTTTGGCGTACGTGGCTTACGAGTGCGGTTAAAAATGCCGTATCACCCTCAAAGCCTTCCAAAAGACCTTCGCATCTGTCTGCAAGTAAATCTGCCCTGAGCTTGCTTGCATCCAGTCCGTAAAGTCTGACTCCCGTATATTTTCCTTCGCAGGCGTCTTTTCCGATGCTTTTACCCAAGTTTTCAAAACTGCCGGTAACATCAAGTATGTCGTCGGTAAGCTGAAAAAGGTACCCCAATTCACGCCCGAAAACTTTAAGTTCGGAATAATATTTGCCGCCGCTCAGTATGCTTGGAACAACAACCGCCGCCATTAAAAGCTTGGCGGTTTTGTTTTCGTAAATAAAGTTTAGCGTATCTTCGGCTATCGTTTCGTCGTTTTCGTGAAGTAAATCCGCCGACTGTCCGGCAATCATACCCTTAATACCTGCGCAGTCGCATATATATTTTGCGGCAGAAATATACTCGTTTCCGTTAAAGCACTCGCCAAACAGAATGGAATACGCAGTATTTAAAAGACCGTCGCCAGCAAGAATTGCATGTCCGACACCGAAAACCTTATGGTTTGCCGGTTTTCCGCGGCGGAAGTCGTCGTTATCCATTTCCGGCAAATCATCGTGAACCAGTGAATACGTGTGAATCAATTCAAGCGCAAGCGCATAATTTTCAAGCTTTGCGTGTTCCACGCCCAAAATATCTCCGACAGAAAACATTAAAACCGGTCTCAGTCTTTTACCGCCAAGCTGCAAGCTGTATTTCAAGCTTTCTTCAAATTTTTCCGGACTGCACTTAAGCTTGGACAAAAAAGCGTTTAACACGTTTTCGAATTCTTCTTTATATTTTGAGTAGCATTCCTTATAGTCCGTCAACTTTTACTCCTTAAAGCTGTTATGTAAGTGTTATACAGCAGCATTGTAATAGTCATAGGTCCAACACCTCCCGGAACAGGGGTAATGTATGAACATTTTTTCTTTACGTTTTCAAAATCAACGTCACCGCAAAGCTTACCGTTTTCGCCGCGGTTCATACCGACGTCAATGACTACAGCTCCTTCCTTTACCATATCGACAGTAACGAATTTGGCTTTACCTACTGCGGCAACGAGAATATCCGCCGACAAACACTCTTCTTTAAGATTTTGCGTTTTGCTGTGACAGACGGTAACTGTCGCATTTGCGTTTAGTAAAAGCATAGCCATAGGCTTTCCAACAATATCCGACCTTCCTATAACTACAGCCTTTTTTCCGCTTAAAGAAATATTTTCACTTTCAAACATCTTCATAACCCCGTTAGGAGTGCAAGCTACTAGGCATTCGGAGTTTTGTGAAAGCTTACCTACGTTTTCCGCGGAAAAACCGTCGACATCTTTTTCAAAGGGAACTATCTTTAACGCACTTTCCGCATTTAATTTTTCCGGCAACGGAAGCTGAACGAGAATTCCGTTTACCTTTTTATCTTCCGCAAGCGAATAAAGCAAATCTTCAAGTTGTTTTTGCGATGTTTCTTCCGGCAGATAAAACGCATAAGACTTAATACCGACTTCTTCACAAGCTTTAATTTTATTTCTTACGTAAACTTGTGAAGCCGGATTATTCCCGACCATAACTACGGCAAGACCTATTTCTTCATTGAAGTTGCTTTTATATTCCGAAATATTTTTCTTTAATTCGGAGCGTATATTTGCGGCAAGCTTCTTCCCGTCTATAATTTTATACATTAATTCCCTCTCTCAAAATTTCCGCAAGCAAGCCGCTTACAAACGACGCGCTTTTTTCAGAGGAATATTTTGCAGCTATATTTGCCGCTTCGTTTATAGAAACCGCATTAGGCACGTCAGAATTGCAAAGTATTTCCGAAAGCGCAATAAAAAGTATACTTCTGTCTGCAGGGAATAATCGTGATTCGGGAAAAAGCTTTGAATGCTCGTCCAATATACGAATAAAATCGTCTCCGTGTTTTTCCACGGTCTGTAAAATCCATTCGCAGTAAGTTATATCTTTTTCGTCAAGTCCGTCATTTTTATAAAGGGCGCGTTTGAAGCCGTCGTCAACGGGCTTATTGAATTGTGAGGCAAAAATAATTTTAAATACAGTTTCTCTTGCAACCGTTCTCATAGGTTTCCTCTTTAAATACAAATATTCCCTTAAATAAATTAAGGGAATAGCGTAATATTTTACAATGCCGAATTTTCGGGGAAATTTACGTCCTGAATATGAACGTCAACCTTCGCAACCTTATATTTCGTCATCGACTCGACGTTGTGTTTTATCGACTGCTGTATTCTGAAAGCTAGCGACGGTACGTTGTAGTTACTGTCTACCTTTACACTTATATCAGCAATGATTCCTTGTTTGTCAAAGTTAAGTTTTACGCCCTTATTCTTAGTGTTCAGAAGCGAAACGCCGTCAACTTCGCTTATAGCGAGCGCAACTATGCCGCTGACTATACCGGAATTGTAAGTAACTTTTCCCTTCTGCACGGAAGTAGGGTCATGTCTGAAATGTGCCATTTAAATCTCCTTGACTTTAGTATAACACGCTTTTTTATAATTTGCAACTTACAGACTTAAATTTGTGAGTAAACAGGCATAATTATTATGTTTAAAGGGTCTACTCCCGCTTCCTCGGTAAGGCAATGGAAAATAGAAAGCGCTGTCTGGGTATCAAGCTCGTTAGAATTGATGAAAACGTTTACGTTATCAGAATCAACGCCGATTGAAACGACAGCGTCCGCAAAGCCCTTTGATTTTATCATGGTTTCAAGAACAAGTTCTTTTTCCATAATGCCAACTATCTTCATTTTAAGGTTTACGGCCTCGGTGTACTTTTCGCTGCCTTCATCGTAAAGCGCTATAACGCTGTCAAGCTGAAGAAGCTCTTCACTTCTCGTGGTCGTTCTTTCCGAACGGTAAGTTGCAAAGTAGTTTGCTGTTGCCACAGCGGTATCGCCGCTAGCTACTCTGTTTTTTGCCAGCAGAACGTTGAGAACTGCCGTCAGAGCAAGTAAAAATACGAGTGATGACATTACGATGATTTTTTTCTTTTTTGACATAAATTTCTCCTTATACAGTCATTGAATAGATTGCTATAATTTTTTTATCTATACTGAGTGCGGTTGAGACCGCATTCAGTATATCGTTTCTGGTCATGATATTGTTTGCGCCTTCGCATACTATAACGACGCCGCAAATTTCCCCGTCGTTTTCTGTAATCATGACGTCTGCATTGCCTACACCTTCAATATTCCGCAGAATTGCAGTCAGTTTAACTTCCGTATCGCTTTTCTGCGTGCTAACTGCAGAGGTCGGTGAAGATGATTTTTTACTTTTGTTAATAAAATACACGGTACCGATAAGTACGGCGAGAAGCACGACGACGATTATAATTTTTTTGTTTTCTTTCACGTAATCAATTACTTTTCGCATATACTGTTATATTTATATAACCGAGCTTGACCAGATATTCGTATATTTCATTAATTTTTTCATTTTCCTGTGCAAATTCAACCGTGACGGCTGAAACTTCGAATTTTCCGTCGTTATAAACCACGTTTACTTTGCAATTTGTTTCCTCGCCATATTCTTTTAATAAAAGTTTTTCAAGTTGAGTGCTCTGGTTATCGGAATACACTGCGCAGACGTATTCATAGTCGTAAAGAGGCTTATCTACAGATGAAGATTGAATTTTAAATATTCCCGTGACAGGTTGAATAAGTACGAATATGCACACCATTCTCATTACGAAAACAATGCTTTTATGCATTTTGCCTTCCGGAATGATCAGCGAAATAATAACCGAAAGAAATATTACGCCTGCGGCGGTTAATAGGTAGGTTTTCATATAAAGCTGTTTGCAGAGTTGATTACTAACATAATTATTAAAGCGTACATAAACGCGACGGTCAGAAGTCCTGCTACAAAGTATTCTACGTCCTTCGATAAATCGGAAAGCAGCGAAAACAGAGTGTTTTCGCCTATCGGCTGAATGACGGCGCCTACCAGCTTTAATAAAAGAGAAAAAGCTATGAGCAAAATTACGGGACTGATGATTTCAAACAGCAGCAATATAATTCCGCACAGCCCTACCGAGCTTTTAATTAAAAGACCGGCGGACGTTAGCATATCGAATCCGCTAGATAAAAAGTTCCCCACAATCGGCACGGAGTTGCTGACTACGTACTTCGTGGCTTTGAAGAGTATTCCGTCAAAAAGCGATGACGCAGAGCTTTGCATTGTAATGAAAATACTGAAAACCGTAACAGTTATGCCTATAACCCACTTCATTATGCTCTTGATAAGTGCAGTAACTCCGCTGAATGACATTTGCGTATTGAGCTTTGACATGAAATTCAATACTATAACCGAAATGGTTGCAGGAAAAATGAAACCGCTTACAATTTCAACCGCGCCGCTAGAAAGGAATAATGCCGACGGCTGATATATCGCTGCCGTACTTGTTCCTCCCGTTAAAACTGTAAGCGTGGCGAGAATGGGCGTAATTATTTCAATCTGCTTTTTAACACTGCTAATACACGCTCCGCAGTCGGTTACAATCCCAACAAGCATTGATGATATAATAAGTATTATTAAGGAATAGCATGCCAGATGAACGATTTTTGACGTGGATTTGCCAACCAAACTGCCTTCCGCCGAGCTGACGACAGCGGAGATCAAAGCTATTGCGGTAACCTCAGCAAATGCAGGAATAAGCGAAATTACGTTTTTAAAAATTACAGAAAACAATTCGCTTAAATATCCGCCGTAATCTGTTTTAAGATTGCCGCGTATAAGGTACTCCACTATTTCCTTAGCAGTACTGCCGTAATTATATAAGTAGCTGTCTGAATGTTCGTCAAGATAGTTTTGAAGTTCGTCTAAATCGAGGTTTTCCAAAAGATCGGCAATATTTTGGTTCAACTCTTCCCCGCTATCGTCATCGGCAAAAGCCGTTATGCCGCTTAATACGGCAATTAAAGCAATAATAGCAAGCAGGATTAAAAGTACGATTAAACGCCTTTTTAAGCCAGCTCTATGAGCGATACTATTATTTTGTAAGTACTGTTTAGTATCGGGACGGATACTACGAAGATTATTATTTTTCCGCATAAAACAAGCTTGTCCGCAACGCTTTCAAATCCTAGTTCCTTTATTGAGCTTGCAGTTAATTCGACAAGAAAACCTATACCGACTATTTTAAATATGATTCTTATAATATCGTTGTTAATTCCTGCGCCTTGAGTAAACGTTTTTATGAATTCTATGCTTTCGGTCAAATAGTCGAAAGCGTATAAAAGCATAATTATGCCGCCTGCGGTCAGGCATAACGGCACGAGTTCGGATTTGTGATTTTTTAATATCAGGGCGCATATTGCAGTTATGACGGCAATACAGCAAAGTCGGAAAACATACATCAGAAAATATCAAATAATTGCCTTATCTGTGAAAACAGGTCGGCTATCATTGAAATTACAACCGTTAATACTATAATCAAGCCTACTAGGCTTACTAAGGTTGCAATATCGTCTCTGTCCGATTTTTTCAGAACCTGACAGATTATGGTTACTATTATGCCGACGGCGGCAATTTTGAAAATAATGCTTATATCCATTACGCCAGCAACACAGCTATCATTACACCGACAAGAAAAAATATTTTAACGTACAGCGAGCTGTATTTTTTATAATCGGTGAAGCTTTCTTCCTTATATTTTTTTAATATAGTCTTGCGCTCCGTCAGATAGTCAACCTGTGAAAGCGCGTCAGTCTTGCCGAGATTTTCCAGATAGTCGTGAACGACTTCGCTGTCGTGTACGTTGAGTTTGCATTCGCCGTTCAATATCTGAGGTATAAACCTGAAAGGCTGAGCTATTTTATCAATAGACGCCCTTGAAAATTTCAGAGTCAGTATAAGCTGTTCATTAAACTCGTACAGCTCTGAAAAAATCTGCATCCTACGCTTTTTATTTGCTGATAGAAATACCCCGATTGAAGTCGTCAGTCCCGCCACAGCAATAAGTATTAAAATTTTTATCATATATTACGGGTCGCCTGCCTATCCCAACTAGTTCAACGAAGTATTCAAAAGGCATCGCGCGCATTACGGTTCTGTCGGATAAATGCGATGAAGCTATAACGCAAATTCCGCAGTCCGCGGCATATCTGACTGCCTGTGCATCTTCTTCTCCGTACAATTCGTCTGTTATTATCAGATCGGGTTTCATAGCGCGGATAGCGCTTGCGATCGCGCTCTTTTTGCTGTAACAGCGTATTACGTCCACCCTGTCGCCCAAATCAAAACCTATACCTTCACCGTCAATTGCGGAAATCTCATTTCTTTCATCAAATACCAAAACATTATATTTTTTGAGCTTGCCGATTTTAATTGCTAAATCTCGGAGCATAGTAGTTTTACCGAATCCAGGTTTTGAATACAATAAAGTACTATGCAAACCACTTAAAAATAAGTTTTCTACCAAAAAATTAGAACATCCTAGTACGTTATGGGGTATTCTTATATTCATTGACGTAATATTTTTAACGGTGCGCACCTCTCCGTTCTGCGTTACGTATTCACCGGCTAAACCAATCCTTATTCCGTGTCTTACCGTAATAAATCCGCTTTTCATCTGTTCTGTGTAGTTATAAATACATCCGTCAGTTGCTGAGTTTATAATAGGCGTTAAATCTCCTGCGGTTAGTAATCCTCTTTCGCCGTCAGTTACTCCGAACGGGTTTAAATATTTATATTCACCGTTATATTCAACTACGACTGGTTGTCCGCGCCTTAATCTGATTTCGGAAATGTGATTGTAATTCAAATTTAATAGCGCAGCCCTTATATCCGCAGGCAGAAAGGACAAACTCATACTTTAACTTATTATAAAACAGTTCAATTTAGAACGCACAGACTCGTTTTTTACGAAATTATCCACACTAAATTAAAATTGCTTGACATTTTGTCGATTTTTGTCTTAAATTAATGTATAGTGAAAAAGTTAAAATCGGTTTTACAAAAGGAAATACAATGAAGAAGCTTGGCGTTGTCTTGCTTTTTGGTCTTACTCTTTTAACTTTATCACTATTCGGTTGTAAAGTTAAAAAGTACGACATAGAAAATGAATTGATCGTTGAATACGTTATCGGCGACGAAATTTATCAATCCGCTACAGTTACACGAGGCGCCTGTTTAAGCGCCCCGACAATAAGTGACCGTAGCGGATATATTTTTGACGGATGGTATTCCTCTTGTGAATATATCAATCTTTGGGATTTCGATTCAGAACTATACAGGGATATAACTTTGTACGGCAGATGGCTTTCCGAAATAGACGATTTTGCGGAAGTTGTTTTTAAGGACGGGAATGAAATTTTACATACTCAGACCGTGCAGAAGGGAAAATGTACAAAAGAGTTTTTACCTGAAGATTCTAAAACGGGTTATACATATGACTATTGGCAGCTTGAAGGTGAACGTTTTGATTTTTCAACCGCAATTTATAATGATGTTTCCTTAAATGTCGTTTGGAAACTTAAAGAATATTTTATAGATTTTTATTGCGACGGCGTAAAGATAGACCGCCGTACTTTTACGATTGCTGATACTTCAATAAATGAACCTCAAGTGCCGTATAAAGAAAACTATGACGGAACTTGGAGTAAATACGAATTAACGGCAAATAATATACGCGTTGACGCAATTTATACTCCCAGTGTAATGCATATCCGCTATTTTGCTTTAAACGAAGTCGTCGCAGAAAAGAAATATACTTGCGTGGATAAAGATTATCCTGAAATGCCGCAGGTTCCTAAGTTGGCTGGTCACAAGGGCGAATGGAAAAACTTCGAGATTATCGGTAACACCGTTAACGTTTTTGCCGTATATGAAACGCTTACTTACATGCTAGTTTATATTGCGGGCGGCTTTCCGATTGATAGTTTAACTTATACTTACTCCGATATTCCGGTTGAAGCCCCTACTATTCCGCCGAAACTTGGATATTCAGGTAAATGGGAAAGTTTTGAATTTACAGAAGAAACTATAATATTTATAAATGCAGTTTATACTCCGCTTGCGTACAGTGCAAAATTTGTTGCGGACGGTGTAGAGATTGCAAACGTTCCGTTTAATATGGAAAATCAGACGTTTGATGTTCCAAACGTGCCGCAAAAAGAAGGGTATATTGCTGCTTGGGAAGAATACAAGTTGTCATCTTGCAATTTGGTGATTAACGCGGTGTATACTCCTATCAATTACACCATAACATTTATTGACGACGGTAAAATAGTAAGCATACAAACTTTCAATGCCGAAAATATGTTTGTAATACCTCCTCCGCTTGAAAATAAGTACGATTTTGAGTGCGCTTGGGAAAGCTATAGTCTGGGATTTAGAAATATAATAGTTAATGCCGTTTATGTGCCGATTAAAAAAGAAGACGGGCTTATATACACCTTATCTGACGACGGCTTAAGTTATATAGTCACTGGTTATAACGGTTTGGACAAGCATGTTACAATACCGCAATTTTATAACGATTTGCCGATAAAAAGGATTGGAAGCAAAGCATTTGCTTTTTGTGATTTAAAAAGTGTCGAAATCAGCGACGGTATTGAAGTTATCGAAGAACGTGCATTTTTCGGCTGCTCGCTTTGTAAAGTGAATTTGCCGAGAACGTTGAAAATGATTGAAAATTACGCGTTTGCGGAAAGCGGATTAACAAAAATAACCGTATACGGCAATATCGGTGAATTTGCGTTCAAAGACTGTACAAAACTTTCAACAGTTACAATTACGTCAACGGTAAACGTAATTGCGCCCTATGCATTATCGGGTTGTGCAGAATTAAAATATCTTAAATTTGAAGCACCTGAAAACTGGGCTGTTTCAAAAGATTCAGAAGCTATTGTCGGCAATATTCCTGTAAACAAGCTTGCTGACGGAAACATCGCCGCAACCTTATATGAACCGATGAGTAATTATTATTGGATGAAGAGCTCAGCCGTTACGTAATCGGCTGAGCTAAGATTCTTTTTTTGAATTTTGCTTTTAGACATTATATTCTTGAGTGTTATTTCGGTATTTTAAAAAATTTTTTAATATGATTAAATTTGGCTTGACAATAAATGTAGAATAATATAAAATCAATATTGCTTTGAATAAATGCACTCGTGGCGGAATTGGCAGACGCGCAAGACTAAGGATCTTGTGGTTAACCCCATGCAGGTTCAACTCCTGTCGAGTGCACCA
>CAMWNA010000042.1 GCA_947175515.1 uncultured Clostridia bacterium
CGATAATTCTGTGGGCGATGCGCACGGCTTCGTCAATATCGTGCGTGACGAAAAGCGCGCATCTTTTATCCTTCTGCCATAAATCAAAAAATAATTCCGACATTTCGAACTTTAATTTCAAATCCAGCGAGGAAAACGGTTCGTCCATTAAAATCACATCGCCGTCAACAAGATACGCGCGTGCGATTGAAACGCGCTGAGCCTCTCCGCCCGAAAGGTTTACAGGGTATTTATTCGACTTATCGGAAAGCTTCACCGCTTCAAGCATTGCCGAAATTTTTTCTTCGTCGCGGCAGACGAGCTTCAGATTTTTAAAAACCGTTAAATTGGGAACCAGACAGGGCGACTGAAAGATATACGAACAGGTCTTTTTTGTTATAGTTCCCTCATAATCGGGCAGATTTGCGACGGCATTTAAAAGGGTGGTTTTGCCGCTTCCGCTTTCACCCAAAATGCAGGTTACTCTATTTTCTTCAAGCGTCAAATTGAAATTTTCATACACGTTCGTTTTACCGTAGCTTTTGGAAAAGTTCTTTATTTCAATCACGGGCGCCCTCCTTCCTGCTCCACTTATAAGTTATGCGTGCAAGCTGCGCAAACGCAAAATCGATTATAAGTCCGAACAATACTGTAATAACCGTAAGCGCGGCAAGGCGCGGCATATCAAGATAGAGCCGCGCGTTTTGCATAAGTCCGCCCAAGCTTTTATACGTGCTTGCAAGCACCTCCGCCGAGATTGTGACTTTCAGACCCAAGGAAATATCAGCGCCAGTCTGCGGCAGTATATTCGGCAAGGTCTGCGGAAGATAAATTTTAAAAAGCACGTCGCGATTGCTTATGCGGTAAACCTTAGCCATATCCGATAGCCTGCCGTCAATCCCACTTATTGCCGCAACGATGCGCGTATAGATTATAGGGAATAAAACGAGTATCGTTACTATTACGGGTGCAGTCTTAGGCGTTGTCCATATAAGCAAAATTAAAACTATTGCAAGGGTCGGCAGCGTGCGCAGAACGGAAATTACAGGTTTAACCACCGCGGCAAAGCTTTTACTGATTGCCGAAATTGCGGCGAACGCCGCGGCAAACAAAAACGAAAATAAGAAGGCTTCAAGCGTTCTTAAAAGAGTCAAGCCGAACGCCGACCAGAACTGTTCGCTTACAAGTAAGCTGCCCAACTCTTTAAAAGATGCGCCGACCGACGGAACCACGTATTCGTTTTTAACGCAGGCATAAGCAATGAGCCATACCGCAAGCATCAGAACAATTGCCGCAGCAGAGCAGATTATATTCAGTTTTTTATTCTTTAAAAAATTTTTCAAATTATACTAATTCCGAATATTCCACGCCGTGGTTTTTTAAAATAAGCTTAAAGGTAAGCCCCGGAACGGCGGCAAGGTTAACAACGCCCACCGTTTTGCCTTTGAGCGAAGAAATATTTTCCGAAGTGATTTTTTCGCCGTTTTTTGACAACAGGTATAAATTGCCGTGCGTCAGCGTGCCGAGCATTTTATATTTATCGCCGCTGCCCAAAAGCTTAACCGCAAGGTTGACGGGCAGAACGCAAATATCCGCTTGGGGATTTGCACCGGTAACAAAGGTCTGAATAAGCGACGCGTCGACAATATTGTATTCCGTTTCAACGTTTTCACCCAAGCTCACTTCTTCCGCCATTAATTTTGCAAGACCGAGCGCGGGCGCACCGTCGGGCGCGTAGACCTTGACTTTACCTTGATACTCAACAGCGGAATCACCGCCGTCTACAACGAAAAAGCTGTCGCTCGGTTCGCCGAAGGACTGCTCGCTTACGGAATTGAGTTTTTGAATAAAATCCAAAATTTCCCGTTTACAATCCAAAGCGGAAGTTAAGCGGACGCCGCAGTTTTTTATAACCTGCTTTGAAAGGTTGTTTGCATTGAACTTGGGACTTAACCCCTCCGTCAGGTGGGACTGTACTGCGCTTGTAATAGTTTGCGCAGAAGTTTTGTCATCCAAGAGCCAACTGCAGCCTTGTTGTATTTCGTTTAAAAATCTGCCGCAGAAACTGCTGTTGCAAAGTTGGGTTTTTGCGACTATAACGGCTTGCGGATAACCGTTTTCACCGCCGTAAAGCTGCTGCAAATCGCCTGCAAAATCAAGCGAAGAAACGGCGCTAACCTTTGCGCTTGCGGCAGGTTCGGGAACAACGAAATAGTCTATATCGTCAACAACGCCGACTTGCGCGCCGGTAATTGCAACGAGATTGACCTTGTCCGCTTGCTTGCCGTTTTTACAAGCCGTAAACCCGATTACAGACAGTGTTAACACCGCCGCACTTAAAACATAAATTAAAAATTTTTTCATAACAGCTCCTTTAAATTTTTGACGTAAGCGTTTTTGCCGTAACGCCCGAAAGCATACCTATTTTTCCCGTCAGAGTGTTAATGGCTTCCTGCGGAGCGTCAATGACTACGCTTATGACTGATACGCCCTTTTCCTTGTACGGTATTCCCATTCTTCCTATTATATAGCCGCCGTACGCTGAAAGAAGAGAATTGATTTCCGCACTGCGCTGACGTTCTTCTACTATTATGCTTATAACGGCAAGTCTGTTTTCCGACATAAAAAAATCCCTCCGAATATTCGAGGGAACGGCAAAACTCGCGCTTGAATTTAAGCGCGGAATATTAAGCCCTTTACCCTCAGGTTTGTCCTTTGAACTCAGGTAACTACATCTTAGCACGCTTTACCAAATTTTGCAAGCGGTTGAATAACTATTCGAAGTTGAAACATACTGTTTGCATGAAAAAGTTATTGATTTTATTATTGGCTGCTACTGCGGCACTTTCCGCCTTTGCTTTCGGATGTAAGGGCAGCGCAGACAATTCCAACGGACAAAACGGAAACGTTAATATGCAGGAATTAATCGAAGAAGATGAAAACTGCCCTGACGGAAACTGTCCGAAAAACGACGGTGACGATAACGCCGAGCCTTCACCCGACGTTTTACCGCATATGCGCAAAAAACGCAACGACAAGCTGCCTCCTCATAACGACCCTGCGCCTGTTCCGCCGCGCCGCCACAGAAAATAATTCGTTAAGCACACACTGTTTTTGTTGCAATTCGTTTTGCGGAAATGTATAATAAAACCTATGAAACGCTTCAAATACAAATTTTCAAAGCTGGTTACGGTTTTAATATACGTAAGCATAGCGCTTTGCTTTATTGGAACGGGGATAAACGTCTACACTATTGCTACGGGGGATATTAAATCAGCGGCAAATCCCGTTTATCCGATAATTCAATACGTTTTAATGTTTTTAATTCCCGCCGTGCTTTTGGTGCTTTTAATAAGTCTTTTGATTTCTTCCCACTATTCGGTTGACGAAAAATATTTCAGGACAAGCTTCGGCATAATTAAAAGCAAGTATGAAATTTCTGAAATAGAAACGGTTATTCTGGACCGTACAACGAATAAGCTTACAGTATACTTTAAAAACAACAGCTTTATCGTCGTCGTTGTCAGAGAAGAATGGTATAACGAATTTATCGACGCACTTTGCAGTGCGAATAGAAATATTGAATTTACAATAAAATCAAAGGAAAGCGGCGGCGAAGATAAAAACGACGGCGACAAAAAAAATTAATTGAAAATTTAAAGACGGCTTAATTAAGCCGTCTTTTTTATTGCCGAATTATTTTCCGTTTTGCTTTCTTTTTTTGCGGACTATGGTACGGTGTTCCTCGGCTGCCAAAAGCTTGTACACGTTTTTTTTATGAGCAAGCCACGTTAACAGATTGAGCGCAAGCAAAAGCATCAACGTCACAATCACCCAAACGCATTTTAAACACTGCGAATAGCGCGAAACAAAAATAACAGCCTGAAAAACCGTAAGTGCGGATACGCCTATAAGCGAGCCCATCGAACCCCATTCCGCGTAAATAATATAAACCAGTACGGCGATAAGAATAGCGACCGCGATAAAAATATACCACCATTTTTCGCAAGGCAACGCGAACGCAAACATTCCCATAGTCGAAGCAATACCTTTACCGCCCTTGAATTTATACGGCGCAGGGAATATGTGACCTATTATTACGAACGTACCGCATAAATAGCGCATAAAATCCGAAACCAAAACCTGCGTTCCCGAAAACACGTAGTCCTTGAAAATGAAATACGCAACAAGCGCGGGCACGCCGCCTTTAATTACGTCGCAGAAAAAATTTATTGCGCCGAACTTTAAACCGAACGAGCGCGTCATATTCATAGTGCCGGGGTTGCCGCTGCCCATATCGCGGATATCCTTCTTTTTGAAGTGCGAAATAAGCACAGCGAAATTAAAGCAGCCAATGAAATAGCAAACCGCAGCCGCGATTAAAAACCAATACCAACCGTCGGTAAAAACAAATTCTTTCATCAGTCGTTCTTTTTCTCTCTCGTAAGTATTTTTACAGGCGTGCCCGAAAAATCAAATGATTTGCGCAGCACGTTTTCAAGAAATCTTTCGTAAGAAAAGTGTAAAAGATTAGTACTGTTTACGAAAAGTATTATAGTTGGCGGAGCAACGGAAACCTGAGAAGCATAGTAAACCTTTAATCTTCTGCCGTTATACGAGGGTGGTTCGTTAGAGCGCACGGCGTCGGAAATTACGTCGTTAAGCGTACCCGTAGGCACCCTGAAATGCGAATGTGCGTACACTTCGTCAACCAGCGAAAATATTTTTTCCGTCCTCTGCCCAGTCTTTGCGGAAATGTAGACCGACTTGAAATAGTCCATAAACTTTAAATCTTCTTTAAGCTTGCTTTCGAATTTGTTTATGGTGTTCGTGTCCTTTTCAATCAAGTCCCACTTATTCATAACGATTACAGAAGGCTTCCCCTGCTCGTGAACGTAACCGATTATTTTTGTATCCTGTTCGGTAAGCCCGTCCTCACTGTCCACGACGAGTAGGCAAACGTCAGCGCGGCGGACCGCGTCGAACGCGCGCATTACTGAATAGTACTCAACGTCGTCTTCCACCTTGCTTTTTTTGCGAATACCTGCGGTATCAATTAAAGTATAGCTTTTGCCGTTATAGGTAAACTTTGTATCAATCGCGTCGCGAGTTGTTCCCGCAATATTTGTAACAATAGAACGCTCGAAGCCCAAAAGCTTGTTTACCAAACTGCTTTTGCCCGCGTTCGGTTTGCCGACTACGGCGATTTTAATACTGTCGTCTTCTTCCGTTTCAACCTTTTCAAACCAGCTTACGGCTTCGTCTAAAACGTCGCCCAAGCCTGTGCCGTGTTCCGCGGAAACGGGAAAAGGCTCGCCCAAGCCGAGCGAGTAAAATTCGAATATTTTTTCCTCGGAATATTCGTCTATCTTGTTTACGACAAGAATAACGGGTTTTTTGGAGCGGCGGAGCATTTCCGAAACGTCGTAATCTGAAGCGGTTAACCCCTCCATTCCGTCAACGAAAAACAAAATTACCTGAGCCGTATCTATTGCGACTTCAGCCTGTTTTTTAATCTCCCTCCACATAGTATCTTCCGAGCGGAGCTCTATTCCGCCCGTATCTACTATGGAAAAAGACTTTCCTCGCCACTCCGAATCGGCGTAAAGCCTGTCGCGCGTAACGCCCGCCCTGTCATCGGTTATTGAAATTTTTCTGCCGACAACCTTATTGAAGAAAGTACTTTTCCCAACGTTGGGTCTGCCGACTATTGCAATTAACGGATTTGCCATATTTTACGCCTTTACGAGATTTTCAAACAGACCGTCCTGCCTCTCGTTGATTATAATCTTTTTGCCTTTAAGCTTTTTCTTCAACTCTTTAACAGTCATATCGTCAAGGAAAATCTGCTCGAATTCCTTTAACGTATTTGCAGGAATAACAGCCGCGTCATAACTATCTTTTCGGTTTTCAAGCGCTTCCAGAATATCTCCGCCGGTAAGCAGTCCCGTACACGTTACTGTCGAACCGAAAAATTTATTTACAACCGGCAGGGCGAACGAGTGAAGATTACTTGCCGCGCGGTTCGCCTCTTCGCAGACAAGCGCGATAGTTTTCGCTGCGCTGACGCCCGTAATCACCGCAACGCGGACGGGCTTTTTAAGCGAGGTCTTATACACGCCGCTACGGAATTCGGACAAAAATTTCGCAGTCATTCCTATGCCGTTTTCTATTTGTGAAAAGTCACCGTAAAATTCCGCCGATTTAAAAGGTCTGCCGCTTCTTACAAAATATTCGTCCGCAGGCAACAGAAAGTTTACGCCGAACTCTGCGTTAAGCTTATCGCATAAATCAAGTATCCTTGCCGCGCTTTCATCGGTAATATCCGGTATTTCGAAAAGTCCTTCCCTGTACTTTGTAAGCCCTGTAGGAACGACGGCAACATCCGCAACGTAAGGGTGCATCGAAAACAAATCTCTTGCAGTCTTTTCAAGGTTCTTTCCGTCGTTCATATCTGGCACTATAACCGCCTGACAGTGCACGGTAATTTTTGCGTCTGTAAGTTTTTTGAGCTGCTGTAAAATTTTGCCTGCAAAGCGGTTGCCCATAAGCTTACAGCGCATATCCGCGTCCGTCGTATGTATGGAAACGTAAAGCGGCGATAAATGAAGGCGGATAATTCTTTCCAACTCCTTATCGTCAACGTTAGTAAGCGTTACGAAGTTGCCGCACATAAAGCTCATAGTATAGTCGTCGTCCTTGACGTACAGGCTTTCGCGCATGCCTGCGCCCATTTGGTCAACGAAACAGAATACGCATTTGTTGCGGCAGGTGCGTATTTTTTCCTTATCTTTAAACGTGAGATTCAGGCTTTCGTCTTCGTCCTTTTCTATTTCTAACGTGCGTTCTTTTCCGTTGCCGTCTGAAACGGTAACGGTGAAAGCGGTCTTGCTGTCGTAAAAGAGATAGTCAAGGCTGTCAACGGCTTCAAAGCCGTCAAAGCGCAAAATTTTATCACCCTTTTTAAAGCCGTATTTTTTGGCAAGTCTGCCCTTTGCACGCACGATTTCAAGCATAAGTTAATTATAGATTATTATTGACGATTTGTAAAGAAAAAGCGCGAACGGATAAAATAAAAAATCCCCGATATGAATCGGGGATAAAATCCGGATTAAGTTCTGAAGCCCGAAAGCATACCGAATACCACGCCGAGCGCGTAAACGATTATTGCAAGCCAGTAGCAAATTTTCCAGCCCCTGCTTCTGCCCCTTACGTAACCGTATGCGGGAATTGCAATTGCTATGATAAGCGCGATATTACCCAGAAGGGTTGCAACGCTTGCGACGTTGCGCATAACCGAAGCAGATTTGCTTGCCTTGATACTGTCAACGAATTTAATCAGAAAGTTTAAAAGTCCGCTGAAAATATACATGAAAGCGGCGATTACGATGCCCCAGAAGGCGCAGAATTTAGTTAAGTCGCGGCTTTCGCTGTAACGTCTTGTAGTTCTTTTAGCCATAATTACACTCCTTTTAAAAAACGTGTTTATAGTATATCAATTTATTTTTGCTTTTGCAAGCGTACGGATAAAATTTTTTAAATTTCTTTGAGCTTTGATAAAACTTGTAAAAAGTACTGCGGCAAAGGCGCTTCGAAATTCATTTCTTTACCCGTAGACGGATGAATTAACGAAAGTCTGAATGCGTGCAGAAGCTGACCTTCCAGCTTGAATTTCTGCTTCTTTAACCCGTACACCGTATCGCCGACGACGGGGTGACCCAAGTGCTTTGCGTGGACGCGTATCTGGTGCGTTCTGCCAGTATGCAAATCAAAGCGGCATAACGTAAAGCCTTCGTACCTTTTAATTACCTTGTAATCGGTTACGGCGAGCTTGCCCTTATCGGGCGGAACGACCGCCATTTTAACGCGGTCGACGGGACTCCTTCCTATGTAGGTGGTAACGGTACCGCCGTCGGTTTTTAAATTTCCTTCCAAAAGCGCAAGATATGTGCGGCGGCAGGATTTTTCGGCAATCTGGTTGGCAAGGCTTAAATGAGCTTTATCGTTTTTTGCAACAACCAACAGACCGGAAGTGTCCTTATCTATCCTATGAACTATCCCGGGACGGATTACGCCGTTAATTCCGCTGAGGGAATCGAGCTTATATAAAAGCGCGTTTACCAGCGTGCCTTCAGTATTTCCGTTGCCCATATGCACCGTCATACCCTGCGGTTTATTAACCACTGCCAGATCGCCGTCTTCGTATATAATTTCTATCGGAATATTTTCGGGTTTTACCGACGGCGTTTCAGCTTCGGGCACGGTTATCTCCACCCTGTCGCCAGTAAAAATTTCCTGCGAGGGTTTGCACGGCTTTCCGTTTATTTTAACGTTACCGCCGTCAATAAGTCTTTTGACGGCGGAACGGGTTTTATCCAGTTTTTCACTTATAAATATATCTGCGCGGGGACAGCCTGATTCGGCCGAGTATTCGTAATTATCCATTTTCGCCGCCGTCTGTTTTTTCTTCATTCTGCGGCTTTTTTTCGTCAGCGCCCGTTTCAGTGTTTGCCGCTTCGTTATTTTTATCGTCGGCTGCCGTCGTTGAAACGGGTGCGCCGTCCTTTTCCGCCTTGCGTTTAGCCTGCGCTTCCTTTGCGCGTTTGGTTAAGGGGAAAAGCGACCATTCGTCAATAAACAGCAAATCGATTACCGCAAGGATACTGCCGAAAACTATCCAGAAGTCTGCAAAGTTGCAAGCCGCCATACTGCCGAAAATATTAACATTGACAAAGTCGCGCACTTCTCTGTACGCAATGCGGTCGATAAGATTACCGACTGCGCCGGCGGTTATAAGGCAAAGGGAAATTTTAAGGACGAAATGTTTTTCCGGTAAGAATATAAAAACCGCAACGAGGACGATTAAAAGGATAAAAGTCATTACGATTAAAAATACCTGACCCCACGCCGCGTCCGCAAGAAAGCTGAACGCACAGCCGGGGTTCCTTGTGCCGCTTTCCACTTCTATTAATTTTGGAATTACCGTAAAATTCCAACCGTCGCGTTCTTCGAAAATCTTCGTTAAAAGGTCAACGAGAACAAGCGCGACGCCGACCGCAATTAATATCGCGCTTTTTAAACCGACGTTGAATTTTAACTTTTCCTTAATTTTTTCAAGCATATTCATATGATATATTAAAAGCCGGAGTTTGTCAATCGTTACGGCGGCAAATAAAAATACGCACCGTAAAACAGTGCGTAAGATTTGTTATTTTTCAAACCCAAGACTTATTAAAATTGCCTTATCCACACGCATCATTGTAGAAGGGGTCAGCTCGCCTATCCTTTCCTTTAACCTGCGTTTATCGAGGGTACGTATCTGCTCCAATAAAATTACGGAATCCTTTTGAAGCCCGTAGGAATTGGAAGCAAGCTCAATATGGGTGGGCAGTTTAGCCTTGTTGATTTTGCTGGTTACAGCCGCCGCTATCACGGTCGGTGAATATTTGTTGCCGACGTCGTTCTGAACGACCAGCACGGGGCGTATACCGCCCTGTTCGCTACCCACCACCGGCGATAAATCGGCATAGTACAGTTCTCCGCGTTTAATCGTCATAATTACCTCTTTTCGGCAGTGTGTATATTTTATTATATGTACTGCCCTAAGGTTATTGTTGACAAAGCGGCAAAAGTTTATACGCGCTATCAATACAGATGCAGGGCGTAATAATTAACGAAAACAAAGCAATAATAGCACACAAGACCGACAAGCATAATTATGCCTGCTACGCGCGTAAGGCTTTTTGTTCTGTTAAACGAGCAAACGAAAATAAGAATTGCCGCGGCTAAGGAAACAAGTCCGCTTATAAGACCTTCTGTAGAGAACAAAAGACCGCCCTTTGAACAGACTGCGCCGAGGCCTCCGATAAGCAGAATATTAGCTATATTGCTGCCTATAATGTTGCCTGTGGCAATACCCACGTCGCCCTTCCTTGCGGCGGAAACGGACGTAACCAATTCGGGCAGGGACGTTCCGAACGCGACGACGGTTAAAGCGACTATTTCAGGCTCTATTCCTATTAAATCCTCCGCGATATACTGTGCGGAATTTACAACAAGCTGCGCGCCGCCGACTACCATTCCCAGTCCCGCTATCGTCAGGATGATTAAAAACCAGACTTTGTTTTGCAGGTTCTCATAGCCAGCCTTGAACTTCTGCCATTTTGAAACGGGTTCTTCTGTGACTTCGTTTATATCGGCAACGGAAACAGCGGCTGCCTGTTCAAGCCCGACCTTGGACTGACGGGTTGCCAGAACTATGTTGTACGCCATAAACGAGCAGTATAATAACAGAAGAATCAAACCTTCCCAC
This sequence comes from uncultured Clostridia bacterium, assembly GCA_947175515.1. Classification (GTDB taxonomy): domain Bacteria; phylum Bacillota; class Clostridia; order Christensenellales; family Borkfalkiaceae; genus Coproplasma. The sequence goes on from CAMWNA010000042.1 coordinate 10,292, forward strand.
CATTCGAACGTCCAGCCGATACAGCCGAGAACGACGAAAAGCGCGCTTGTAAAAACGAGGAAAGGCAAGTCGATAAACCGCGTGGTTTTTTCTACGGGGAGTTTGCATATTACCGCGGAAACGCCGAGAATTAACAGGACGTTTATTATATTGCTGCCCATAATGTTGCCAACTATAAGCTCGCCAGAGCCGTTAACCGCGTCGACTATGGTAACGGCGGCTTCGGGTGCGCTGGTACCCAACGCTACTACCGTAACGCCGATTATGAAAGTTGACACTTTAAGCTTTTTGGCGATACCCGAAGCGCCGTCGACAAAAAAGTCCGCACCCTTGACGAGCAAAACGAAGCCGACCAGCAACAGAAAAATTTGGAGTACCGCCGTACCGGCAGTGCTTGCAAGCAATGACATTCCCGACATAAAAAAATACCTCTTTAATATTTTATCCTTACGGAAACAAAAAAATAAGACTTTCAACTTAAATTTCTTTAAGTTAAAAGTCTTGTTCCTTAAAATTAAGGGGATACGGCACGATTTTTCAAAATCGGGGTGTGTTGCCGCAGCCTTTAAAACTACTCCCTTTCAACACGGTTATTTTATCAGCTTGAATTTACTTTGTCAAGCGCAAAACCGCAAAATGCAAATTTTTGATTATATCCTCCGCCGTGGCGCAGTATTCGGTAAGTTTTTCCGCGCTTATCTCTGCGGAAAGCCCCAATGTATAAGCCGCACATACAGCGGCGTCGAACGGGGAAAGTCCGCGTGATAAAAGTCCGCACATATAGCCCGAGAGCATATCGCCGCTGCCGCCCTTCGAAAGCGCGGAATTTCCGCGGATATTGAGCGCGGTTTTTTCGCCGTCGCAAATTATGCTTGTCGCTCCCTTCAATAAAAGTGTTACGCCGTATTGTTTTGAAAAGCATTTTGCTGCGTTTACGGGGTCGGTAAGAATTTCACCGACCGACGTTCCCGTAAGACGTGAAAATTCCTTGACGTGCGGAGTTAAGATGACGTTACAGCTTTTTTCGCGCAAAATATCCAAGCCGTATTCCGAAAGGGCGTTTAAGCCGTCCGCGTCGATTAACAGCGTGCCATTATAGCTTTTTAATATGCGTTTTATTTGCGCGTACAGTTCTTCGCTTACGCCGCAGCCCATTCCGAGCGCGATTGCGTTTGCGGACAAATCTTCACTGTCGACATATATGACCTGAGGATATACTGGCGCAAGGCTTTGCTTTACCTTTTCGCCAGTTGTCAGTTTAACGTAGCCGCAGCCGGACTTTAAAGCCGCGCTTACGGCGAGCGCCGCCGCACCTAAATATTTATCGCTGCCGGCAATTATATTTGCCGCGCCGTAGGTGCCCTTATGCGAATTGCGCTGCCTTTCGGGATAAAACTTTTTTATATCTAAGTCGGAATAAATTTGTATAAAGCCGTCTTCCGTGCAGGTTATGCCGATATCCTTTTTAACGAGCTTTCCGCACAAATCAAGCCCGTCACCGAGAAAGTGACCTGCCTTATATTCCGCGATTGCGACCGTAATATGCGCCATGACCGCACTGCCGAGCGCAAGCCCGTTATCGCCGTTCAAGCCGCTTGGAATGTCCGCTGAAATTACATACGCGCCGCTTGCATTAATCGCGTTTATAATTTCCCCGTATTTCCCCTCCGCCGCGCGGTCAAGTCCCGTACCGAAAATGCAGTCGACGATAATACCGCCTTTTATTTCCGACGCGTATTCGCCTTTATAAGCCTGCTTCACGGCGGCGCAGTCGTTTGAAAGCTTACCTTCAAAAGCGTACACTTTAACGGCGTAGCCGCGCTCCGAAAGTATTTGCGCGCAGACGTAGCCGTCGCCGCCGTTGTTGCCTACGCCGCACACTACTAAAACGTTTTCCGTTTTAAGCTGTTTAGCCGCCCGTGCAACTTCGTCGGCAATCGCCAAGCCTGCGCGGTTCATAAGCGTTCGGGCGGACACGCCGCACTTATTTACAGTATATGCGTCGGCGGCGCGCATTTGCGAATTTGTAAGCACCTTTTCCATTAAAGTCTTAACGATACCTCCGCCGCGCTTATTTTTCTGATTATACCGCCGAACTCTATGACGAGCCGACCCGTTTCGTCCACGTCAACTGCTGTTGCGTTATATGCGCCTTCCGCGGTCCTTATCGTAACCTCGCCGCCGAGCCAGCACATATATCTTTTATAGTCCTGAACGGTAAAATTTTTCCGCAGATTTTCTATAAACACTTCGCGCACCTTTTTTAAAGGAATTTGTTTATTCAATTCGGCGCGCATAGAAGTTGCTATGTCTTTCAGCTCTTCCGGCAAAGCGTTGTTTATGTTTATACCCACGCCGATTATGCTGCGGCTTACGTCGCCGCCTGAAAACGTGTTTTCAATCAGCGTGCCGCAGATTTTTTTACCGTTTACGAGAACGTCGTTCGCCCAGCGGATAACGGGATTTAAGCCGAAAAATTCGAGGGTTCTGCAAACCGCCACGCAGGAGTCGACCATAATTTTGAAGGTTTGCGACGCGTCGAATTTTTCATAACGGCGCATAACCGAAACGAAGAGTCCGCCCTCGTCGGATATAAAGCTTCTGCCCTTCGTGCCCTTGCCTGCCGACTGCCGCTTTGCCGTGACGATTACTTCGCTTTCGCCGCTTAAACGTTTACAGTATTCGTTTGTGGAATCGACTTCTTCCAATTCAATAATCTTCATCGGTTTCTCCGAATTTTTCAAGCGCGCTTTTTGCAGTGTCGTAGCTATAACCCTTGGATAAAAGATATTTAAAGCCTTTACTTAAATTCTGCCTGTCGATTTCCTTACCGCGAAGGTATTTTTTTAAAACCTCCGCCGCCTCGCCATCGTCTTCCTCAATCTCGTCGAGAGCGGCTTGTATCGCCTGCTTATCCGCGCCGCGTTTGTATAAATCGGCTTCCAGCATGCGCTTGCCCTTGCCTGTGACGCTTTGAACGTATGCGCGGCAGTACGCGTAGTCGTCAACGAATTTATGGTATTCAAGCCTTCCCAAGACGTAATTTACAACCGGTTCCGTGTAGCCTTTTTTGGTGAGAAAATCGCTTATCTGTTTGCGCGTTTTCATTGTCGCTGAAAGGTGCGTCAACGCTTTGTCCATTGCCTGACTTTTTTCTGTTTCGAGCTGAATTTCGTCAAGTCTTGCTTTATCGATCTGCATACCTGCTTTAAGCTGATATTTGACGGCTACCTCTAGCTTTATGCCGCAGTAAAAGCGACCGTCGATAAATATACTGCAACGGGTTTTATCTTTTTTCTGTGGCTCTATGGAAGTGATTTCTGACATAAGTTCATTTTAGCACTGTGAATAAGGTTTGTCAATTGCCGACCGCTGACGTTAAAAAGCCGAAGCTGTAAGCTTCGGCTTTTATATTTTAAACGGATAAAAATACTCTTTGATTTTTTGTATTTTGACTTTGCCGCAAAGGCGGTTCAAAAGGTTTTTGTTGAAGTCATCTTCCACATTCTTTTTTACGGCGACGGTAAAAACAACCTCGTTAGCGTAATCGGTATTCAATACGTCGGCACCCGTTTCCGAAAAAAATCGGATAGCGGCGTCAACGTCAGTATAGCCGACAGTGTAAAAGCTTTCGGCGCAATTTTCGTACAGTACTTTCTGCGACGCTTCCAGATTTTCCGCCGCGCTGCCCGAATACGCGCGGACAAGTCCGCCGGCGCCGAGCTTCACGCCGCCAAAGTAACGGGTGACGACTACCGCGGTTTCAAAAAGTTTTTTGTTTTTTATAACTTCCAGAATGGGCATACCTGCAGTGCCCTGCGGTTCGTTATCGTCAGAAAAGCGCGGAAAGTTGCCTAAGCTGTCAGGAATATACGCATAGCAATTGTGCGTTGCGTCCGAGTACTTTGCCGAGATTTCCGCAATAAAGGCTTTTGCCTGCTTATCTCCCTCAACGTGTTTTGAAGTTGTGATAAAGCGCGATTTTTCAATCACCTTTTCGGTGACCTTAACTCCGCTTACCGAAAGATAGCTTTGCACTTAGTTTAATATTATTTTTATGTGGACTTTTTTGCCCTTATGAATAACGTCGCCGCTTGCAACGGGCGCGTTGATGTCTGTGACCTTATTATCGTTTAAGGAAATTCCGCCCTGCTGGATAAGCCTCCTCGCTTCGCCGTTGGACGCACACACGCCTGCGGCAACGAGGACGGGAATAATAGTTGCGTTTTCAACCGATATCTGCTTTTCGGGGAGGTTTCCGCCGCCGCCGAAAGCCGCGCGTGCCTGTGACCGCGCTTCCTCAGCCTTGTTTTCGCCGTGAACGGTTTTTGTCAGCTCGTAAGCAAGCACTTCCTTTGCGGCGTTCATACGCTCGTCCTTATGCTCGGTAAGCTTTTCTATTTCCGAAAGCGGCAAAAAAGTTAACAGCTTTAAGCACTTGTTCACGTCGGCGTCGTCTATATTGCGCCAGTACTGGTAAAATTCGTAAGGAGAGGTTTTGCTTTCGTCAAGCCAGACTGCGCCTTTTTCGGTTTTGCCCATCTTCTTGCCTTCGCTAGTGGTTAAAAGCGTGAAGGTCATAGCATAGGCGGGCTTTTTCTCTTTGACCCTTATAAGGTTTGCGCCTGCCAAAATGTTCGACCACTGGTCGTCTCCGCCGAGCTCCAGAACGCAGCCGTAATTTTTGAAAAGGTGCAAAAAGTCGTAGCCCTGCATGGGCATATAGTTAAATTCAAGGAATGAAAGTCCGCGCTCCAATCTCGTTTCGAAGCACTTGGCGCGAAGCATTTCGTTTACGGAAAAATGCACGCCCACGTCGCGGATAAAATCCATATAATTCAGCTTTAAAAGCCAGTCGGCGTTGTTTACGATTATCGCGCCGTTTTCGCCCTCAAAGCTTATAAATTTGGACATCTGTTTTTTAAAGCACTCCACATGGTAGTCGATAGTTTCGCGCGTCATCATTTTGCGCATATCAGTTTTGCCTGTGGGGTCGCCTATCATAGCGGTGCCGCCGCCTATTAATATAATGGGCTTATGACCTGCCTGCTGCATATGCCGCATTGCTATAAGCTGCATAAAGTGACCGACGTGCAGACTGTCCGCAGTCGGGTCGAAACCCGTATAGAACGTTACGCTTTTTTCACCGAGAAGCTTGTATAAATCTTCCTCGTATACGGTTTGTTTTACAAACCCTCTTGCGCGGAGGGTATCCATTACGTTTGACATATTAACTCCTATAAAAGAATTTTAGCACTTGCGGAAAAATTTTGCAATAAAAAAAGCGGCTTACCCGTGGATAAACCGCCTTATTGCATAAATTAAAAATTACACGGCTTTTTCCACACGAAAATACGTATTGCGGTAATAGCAATACGAATATCCGTAGGATAAGCCTTTTTCAGATGCAAAAATTTCCATACGACAACTATACAGCAATTTTACGGCAATGTCAAGTCAGTCGGTGAAAAAATCTTCTTTGCGTAAATTTTCGCGCGCCTTTTCTATAGCGCGTTTTTCTATCCTTGATATGTACGAACGCGAAATACCCAGTTTTTTGGCAACTTCGCGCTGGGGAAGCGACACCCCGTCTTCAAGTCCGTAACGCAGCGAAAGAATATCGAACTCGCGCTCGGACAGGAATTTTTTTAAAAAGGCGACGAATTTTTCTCGCTGGATACTTTTTTCGACCTGAGCGAAAACGCTGTCCTCCTTTTCGGCGAGGAGGTCTATTAAAGTAAGTTCGTTGCCGTCCTTATCGACGCCGACGGGGTCGGATAAGGAAACGTTGTTCTTGTGCTTTTTGCCTGCGCGGAGAAGCATTAAAATTTCGTTTTCGATACATCTTGCTGTGTAGGTTGCAAGCTGGGTTCCCTTTCCTTCCTGAAAGGTATTTATGGCTTTTATTAGTCCTATGGAGCCGACGGAAAGCAAATCGTCGGTTTCTGCCGCGCCCGTATATTTTTTTACGACGTGCGCAACCAAGCGCATATTGTGGCGGATTAAAATATCCTTTGCCTGCTTATCGCCCTGACGGGCAAGCGCAAGGTACTTCTTTTCGTCCTCGGGCGAAAGGGGCTTGGGAAAAGTGCCTTTGTTTTGCACCATTCCCGTAAAGAAAAAAACTTTGCCGAAAAGTAAACTTAAAAAATCAAAAAACATACGCTATTCCTCGGTGGGTCGGACGCCCGTAAATTATTGTATGTTTTCGACAGTTTGTACTATTCTTCGACAGCCCGTAATTTTTTCAAGTTTGAGATTGATTTTTTAATTTTATGGCGCGGCGTGCTTGAAGCA
>CAMWNA010000043.1 GCA_947175515.1 uncultured Clostridia bacterium
GATTTGATATTTTTATTTATTCAAGCTCGAACGCGCCCGTATACAGCTGATAGTATTTGCCTTGCTGGGCAATAAGCTGTTCGTGATCGCCGCGTTCGATAATTTCGCCGTGGTCCAGAACCATAATTGCGTGGCTGTTACGAACCGTGGACAGCCTGTGAGCTATAACGAATACCGTTCTGCCTTCCATAAGTTTATCCATACCCTGTTCGATAAGCTTTTCCGTACGGGTGTCTATTGACGAGGTTGCTTCGTCAAGAATCAATACGGGACATTCGGAAACCATTGCGCGTGCGATTGCAAGGAGTTGGCGCTGTCCCTGCGAAAGGTTTGCGCCGTCGCCCTTTATAACCGTTTGGTAGCCTTCGGGCAGGTGGGTTATAAAGAAATCGGCGTTGGCAAGGCGAGCGGCTTTTATACACTCCTCGTCCGTAGCGTCAAGTCTGCCGTAGCGGATATTATCCATAACTGTGCCCGTGAAAAGGTGCGTATCCTGCAAAACAATGCCGAGGGACTTCCTTAAATCGTCCTTTTTAATGCTCTTTATTTCAAGTCCGTCGTAAGTAATTTCGCCCGACTGAATATCGTAGAAGCGGTTTATAAGATTGGTTATCGTTGTCTTGCCCGCGCCGGTGGAACCGACAAACGCGATTTTCTGTCCGGGCTTTGCGTAGAGGCTGATGTTCTTTAAAATAACCTTTTCGTCAGTATATCCGAAGGTTACGTCGTTAAAACGGATATCGCCCTTTAAAGGTATATACTCGAAACCGCCGTTTTCCAAAGGCTTTTTCCACGCCCACTTTCCTTCTTCGTATTCGCCGTGGGTTAAGGTGATTTCGCCGCCCCTATCCTCGGGCTCGGTATCGACCATTTCGAATATACGCTCCGCACCGGCAAGCGCCATTACGATTGCGTTGAACTGCTGGGTTACCTGCTGAATGGGCATATTGAACTGCCTTGAAAAAGCGAGGAAGGAAACTAGCATACCGGCGCAGGTGGCAATATCCTTACCGTTCATTGCAAGGAAGCCAGACAGAAGGAAATTGCTGTGACCGGTAACCATTATAACGAAACCGACCACCGCAACGAGGACGTATTGAAGATAGCCCAAGTTATTGTTGATAGGGCCCAAAATAAACGCGAAAGTATTGGCGTTGCTGCCGACTTTGTTCAATTCGTCGTTTAAAGCTTTGAACTGTTCTTTAGCTTTCTGCTCGTGGCAGAAAACTTTAATAACCTTCTGCCCTTCCGTCATCTCTTCGACGAAGCCATTGAGCTTACCGAGCGCGACCTGCTGTTTTAAGAAATACTTTGCCGATTTGCTGCCTATCTGCTTGATTATGAAAATCATAATAGCAAGCACGAAGAAAATTACCAGCGTTAACGTAAAGCTGTAAATTACCATAAACGTAAATACGAAAATTACCGTTAACGCGGATGATATAAGCTGGGGTATCGTCTGCGAAAGAAGCTGGCGCATTGTGTCTATATCGTTGGTGTAAAGACTCATTAAATCGCCGTGGGTGTGAGTATCGAAATACTTTAACGGCAGACGCTGCATTTTTGCAAACATTTCGTCGCGCATCTTCTTTAATGTGCCCTGCGCGATATACATCATTATGCGGTTATACGCAAAGGACGAAAGTCCGCCGGCAACGTACACGCATGCTATAATAATTATGTTCGTGTAAATAGGCTTCATTCCGTTGGGAATGCCGTTCATAAGCTCTGTAACTATCGGCGCAAAGAAGGATGCGCCTATTGCCGTTGCTCCCGCAGACAATAGCACGAACAGAACGACGAAAGCCGCCGCAACCTTGTAACGTGAAAACGCGTAGGACAACAGCCTTTTCAACGTCTTCATCGGTTTTTTTGCGCCGCCGCCTTCCACCCTTTGAACGTTTGCGCGGCCGCCCATAGGCTGTACGGGTTTTACGTTTTTATCACTCATTTGCGCGCACCTCCCGTTCTTTTATTTTCTTTGTTACCGCTTTTGGCTTCGTCGGCATTGTCACTGCCGCTCATCTGCGATTCGTAAACCTCGCGGTAAATTTCGCTTGATTTCATAAGCTCGCCGTGAGTGCCTACTGCGGAAATTCTACCGTCGTCAAGAACGATTATTTTATCAGCGTCCTGTACGGAAGCTATACGCTGCGCGATGAAAACTTTAGTAATTTCAGGCGCGTATTTTGCAAGCGAGCCGCGAATAAGCGCGTCCGTCTTGGTATCGACAGCAGACGTAGAATCGTCGAAAATTATTACCGCCGGTTTTTTAAGCAAAGCGCGCGCAATGCACAGCCTTTGCTTCTGTCCGCCAGAAACGTTAACACCGCCCTGACCCAAGTCATAATCAAAGCCGTCGGGAAGCGCGTCGATAAATTCTTCGGCGCAAGCCTGTCTTGCGGCAAGGCGTAAATCTTCTTCGGTTGCGCTTTCGTCACCCCAACGAAGGTTTTCCGCAACCGTGCCGGAGAAGAGAACGTTTTTCTGCAGAACCATTGCGACCTTGTTCCTCAGCGTATCCATATTGTATTCGCGCACGTCAACTCCGCCGACCTTCACCGTGCCGCCGGTTGCGTCGTATAATCTCGGAATCAAGGAAACGAGCGAGGTTTTACCGGAACCGGTTGCGCCGATAACGCCGACCGTTTCACCTGAATTTATTTTTAAATTTATACCCGTAAGCACGTTCACGTCGGACTTCTGCGAATAAGCAAAGTCAACGTTTTCAAACTCTATACTGCCGTCCTTAACTTCAAAGACGGGGTTCTGCGGCTTAGGCAGGGTGGTCTTTTCGTTCAGTACTTCGCAAATTCTTTCCATACTGCCGCGCGACATTGAGATGAAATTTATGCACATTGCAACCATCATTACGCCTGAAAGTATTTGCATTGCATAGATGTTCAGAGTTTGCAGGTCTGCCGCGCCGACGTTGCCGACGACGTTGCCGACCGCCATATTCGAGCCCAAAGTCCAAACCGTTATGATTGTTGCATACATAACAATGCTTACGCAGGGCATTAAAAACGTTAAAATCTTTTCGGCCTTGACGGAATATTTATAGACCTCCGCCGTAGCGTTCTGCATTTTTTCAATTTCCCTGTCCTCGCGCACGTATGATTTTACGACGCGGATAGCAGTTAAATCTTCCTGTACGACGGAGTTTAAATCATCGTATTTTTTAAACATCATTTTGAAGTGAGGTATTACTTTGAACATACAAACGAATACCACAAGTCCCAAAATTATCGCTCCTCCGACGAAGATGAGCGCCATTTTAGGTTCAATTATACACGTCATAACTATCGACGCCACGAAAAGGACAGGCGCGCGCACCAACATTCTTATTGACATTTGGTAAGCGTTCTGTACGTTGGAAACGTCGGTAGTGACGCGCGTAATAAGACTTGACGTGGAAAAATTATCTATATTTGCAAATGAATAAGATTGGATATTGTTGTACATATCCTCCCTTAAGTTATGCGCAAAGCCGCATGAAGCCTTTGAAGCCAGCCTGCCACCCATAACGCCGCAAAAAAGCGCAAAAAGCGCACAGACCACCATCAGTACTGAACAGATTATTATCTTGTTCGTATTAACGGAATAATCAGGCAGCGTTGCAAGGTTCTGAAGCTCGCCTATGATAAACGTCATAAGATAAGGAATAACAATTTCCATTGCCGCTTCGCCGACCATAACTATAGGGCAGAGAATCGAAGGAAGCTTATATTCCCTTAAACTTTTCAGCAAAGTTTTCATTGCCGCGTATCCTCCTTTTAATTTTTTAACGATATATTATTCTTGATTTTAAAGTATAAGTTATTATAAAATCAAAAAATTTTAATGTCAAACTTTAAAACCTGATATCTTGTGAAATTTTGGTAAAACTTTAAACCGTTAAAGTATATGAAAAATCCGCAGAATAAGAAACTCATTCTGCGGATTTTTAAGTTTAAGTTATTAAACCAAGCTTGTTTTATTAAGTATCAGATTGCTGACTGCGCCGAGTCCCAAGCCGAATAAGGCTCCGCCCGATAAGCACATAATTACGTTTAAAAAGGATGAATCGAGAGGCGTTATCATAGGAATCATAGTAAACAAAAGCATGCCTGCGGCTAGTGAGCCGAGTATTGACAGCCACAGCTTTTGTTTTGCTACGGTACCGAGTAAAAGCGCAATGGATGCGAATACCGCAGTCATAAAAATTTTTGAGAACATACAAGCAACGATTCCGCTTGCGCCCGCCGCACCGACATCAAACGATAAGCCTGCGACAGCGCCGCCGATTATTGCGCCTACAAAGTAGGCGATTATCATAATCGCGCCGCCGGCAAAGCCTGCCAAGCTTTTTGATATAACGTAGTCGAGTTTTTTCGAGCGGACGGTGAACAGATTTTTTGCATAGCCGCTTCTGAAATCTTCCGCAACGAATATGCAAACGAACACAGCGACGAGGAAATACAACATATTTACATTGCACATACCCGTTAAATCCATTGACATCTGCGTGCCGCTTAACGAGCTTATCGACTGCCAGACGTTAGTAAAGGTTTGCATTGCCGCTTCGCCGTTTGCCGCGCCGTCGGAGGAATTTCCGCCAGTCATTGTAGTCATAACCAGAATAAGCACGGGCAGAAAGAAACTGACGCCTGCCATTATATACACTAACGGCATAGTGAACATCCTTTTAAAGTCCACCTTCAACATACTTTTAAGGCTTTTCATAAAGTCATACTTTTTATGCTTTGATTTCATTATCCGCACGTCCTCCCTTCATTAAGTCGATATAATATTCTTCCAAGCTGATTTTGTCAGTCCTGATTTCCGTAACGACAGCATTAAGCTCATTATACAGGTACTCAACAACGGCTTCCGGTTTAACCGTATCATAAATTCTGATATATTCGTTTTCATCCGTTTCCACACGTGTAAACTTACGCCCCAACAAAGCTTTTGCCGCAGACGGATTTTTTGTTTTAAGCGCAACGTAAGTACGGCAATTATTATTCAGCTCTTCGGCAGTCATTTCAGCTATCATTTTGCCGCCGCGTACTATGCCGTAATGAGTTGCGATTTTTTCAAGCTCGCCAAGAACATGCGACGATATAACGACCGTACAGTTATAGCTGTCGGAAATATCTATGAGAACTTCCCTCATAATGCGCATACCGTCAGCGTCAAGTCCGTTTATAGGTTCGTCCAGAACGAGCAGCGCGGGGTTGCCCAAAAGCGCCATTGCAATGCCTATTCTCTGTTTCATACCCAAAGAACAGTTTTTGAATTTATTGGACGCCGAGCCTTCCATACGCACGGTTTTAAGTACTTTGCGGACTTCCTCCTCCGCGTTCTTTATTCCCAGATTTGCCGCCTGCAGCATCATATTGTTCCATACGCTGTAATTGGAAAAACAGCCCGGTTGTTCAATAAGCACTCCTATTTTAGCTCTAACGTCGGCGTCTTTATAGTCTTTGCCGAACAATTTTATCGTGCCGCCGTTGGGTACGAGAAGTCCGCAAATTAGCTTTTCCGTGGTTGATTTACCGCTGCCGTTTTCACCGATAAAGCCGTATATCGCACCCTGCGGAACGGTCATATTAAGTCCGTTCAATGCTTGCTTCTGACCGAAGTTTTTAGTCAAATTCCTGATTTCTATTGCGTTCATTTTGACTCTCCTTTTAATACACGTCGCGTTTTGAAAGTATTATAGTGCCGCAAACGATATATACAGTCGTCCAGACCGCCGAGTTCATAAGGCATATAAATACCGCTAAAGCATTAGCCGATAAGCAGGCGTAAACCGACGAGCCGTAAAGGAATACATTCAGCGCAGGCGTATTGCCGATAAGCGCCGCCGCACCGATTACGGGGATACCCGTACCGAGAATAAAGCACAGCGCGATGGAAATGCCGAACTTTGCGCGGAAAATAATATTTATAAAGGTGTAAAGACTTGCCCAGCCCAAGCTCATTATAATTTTGCCGAGTATCGCGCAAATCAGCGAGCCTGCGTTTACGTTAAACGATAAGCCAGTAAATGCCCCCGAAAGAACGCCGCCGAATAAATACGTTAAGCACATGCAAGCCATTGAGAACGCGCCGAGCAAGGTTTTGGACGTCATATAATCCTGCTTCTTTGAGTGCGTTGTAAAAAGCTGTTTTACGTAGCCGCTTTTATAATCGTGTCCGATAAAAATCGAAATCATTATTCCGCCGAAGATAAACACCATATTCATATTTGCGTATTCGCCGATATCGTTTACGACGTAAAGCGGTTCGTTTGCCGCGATAATCTGCCACGCGTTGTTGAACAACGAAGTAGTTTCTTCCGCATCGCCCATTGCGCTTCCCATAGACACCAACGCAGGTATAATTGCGGCAATACCTAAGAATATGTAAAAAAGCGGAGTATGGAAAAGTCTGTAAAAATCTACGCCCAGCATACCTTTTAATCTTTTTATAAGAGAAGGCGATTCAAAGTTTAATCCGTGTGCGGTTTGCATTTTACAATTCCTCCTTTTTACTCATTAATTCGATATAGTACTCTTCTAGACCGATTTTGTTCTTCCTGACTTCGCTGACGATATGACCGTTTTTAATTAAATGTTCCACAATTGCTTCGGTATCGTCAACGTCGTAAATGCAGACATATTCCCCCTCACGCTTTACGTTATAAAATTTATTGCGCAAGGCTTGTTCCGCCCCAGTCATATCCTTGGTTTTTACAGATACGAACACGCGCGAACGGCTTTCCATTTCCCGAGCGGAAAGCTCCTGTATCATTCTGCCCTGACGGATAATTCCGTAATGGGTTGCAATTTTTTCAAGCTCGCCCAAGATATGCGAAGATATAAGCACGGTGCAGCCTAAGTTTTGCGTAACCTCAACGAGGATTTCACGCATTATCCGCATTCCGTCAGTATCAAGACCGTTTATAGGTTCGTCCAATATAAGGAGCGCAGGATTGCCCAAAAGCGCCATTGCTATGCCTATGCGCTGCTTCATACCCAGCGAACAGCTTTTGAATTTTATACGCGCGGAATCCTCCATTCTTACTATTTTAAGGACGCGGCGGATTTCTTCATCCCTGTTTTCAAGACCAAGATTGATTGCCTGCATCATAAGATTTGCCCACACGCTTGAATTGGGGAAGCAGCCTGCGTTTTCTATCAGTGCGCCTACGCGCACCCTCACCCCTGCGTCCGTAAAGCTTTTGCCGAACAGCTTTATTTCACCGCCGTCCGCAACCAAATGTCCGCAAATTAATTTTTCTGTAGTGGATTTACCGCTGCCGTTTTCTCCGATAAAGCCGTAAATCGCGCCGACAGGAACGGTCATATTCAGTTTGTCAACCGCGTACATTCCGCGGAAGCTTTTAGATAAATTTCTTATTTCTATCGCGTTCACTTTTAACCTCGCTTATCTTCTTTTTCTTTATCTTAAAGCTTTAAAGTTAATAAAAAGTTAAACACGCTTCAAAAATTCGTTTTTATTTTGTTAATATTTTGTAAATTTGATAAAACTCCGATTTGGTTTTAGACAGGAATTATTTTGAAATATATCACGTTGTTGTGAAGCGATAATTTGCTTGACCTTGTATTAAATTTTTAAAACTGACCTTTATTATTAAAGATTACGTGCGTTGTTCGTAAACAAACAGTATAATAAAATAACCATGTCCAAATTCGACTATGGTTATTTTTTGAAGTATTTGGTATGTAAAACTAATACCGTATAAACATGCATTCTAGCAGTTTTATTCTGTATTTGTGTTGATTATTAAATAAAAATGGGCGGCAATTTAAAAACCGCCGCCGAATTTAACAAACAAAAAAATCAGCCTAACCGAATACTTTTTGGAATATTCGAATTAGACTGAGATTGGTGACCGACCTAATAACTAAACCGAAACGCCCCGATAAATTGAAATTTATATTATGTATAGTATTCAGCTGTAAACAGCAAACGAATTATTTTACTTTATATTCATTTTTTGCCAAAAGCAATTTTGTATATTTCTTCTTGTTCAGGTAAATGGGTAACAAATCCTATTGGAATTTTATTATTCGTTGCTTCTATTATTTTTTTTGCGCCGATTTGCCCAAAAGCACCGCACAATTCAATACAATCAATACCTTGTTTTAATAATTTTTCCGCAACGATGCAAGCATCTTGCATATTTGATACCCCAATTATTTGAGCATCACCATTATGAATTGAGGCATTATCAGTTGCGCTATTAAAATCACCTAAAATTAAAAATGCAAATCTCATAGAACTTTTACTCCTTGTTTCATTTATTACAATCCCTAAAACATATTTACTGAATTTTACCACAATTCGACTAAAAAACCAAATTACTGTTTATCGTATAATCAATTATAGCGTATTTACTAAATAATTGCAAGCGTAAAATGACTTTGGCACTGTGGCGGGTGCTTGAATTTATAAAGCAGAGGGAGTGCTGGAATCTGCCGTTTCCCTTCGGGAGCCTCGGCAGAGCTTCGGCAACAAGTTGCCTCTCGCGAACCCTTCGGGTTCGTCTATCCGCAGGATAGCAAAAAGAAAACAGCACTTGAAGTGCTGTTTTCTTTTTGGTGACCCTGTCGGGAATCGAACCCGAGATTGAGCCTTGAGAGGGCTCCGTCTTAACCGCTTGACCACAGGGCCGTATTGATTTTTGCTTAGTGATTATATCATATACTGTTACTCTTTGCAAGCAAAAATCAAGCACATTGTGTAAAAATTAGTTAAGGCACTCCTTTTAATTTGCCTAAACATAATATAAGCTCCCGCAGTCTGCGGGAGCTTATTGAGTTTGAATATACTTTTACCTTATTAATTAATCAAGGTAGTTAAGCGTAACGTAAGGAGCCACAACTTCCCTGCTGTCTTCAGGATTTTTAATAAGCGTCCACTTATCTTCGCTTAAGCCTGCAAGACTTGTGTAGTTATCTGCCCAGACAATACCGTATCTATCCCAAGCGTATACTTCGAAGTTGGAGTTGTATTCTTCCATACGCGCGTAGCAGTTTCTTACGTTTGCACGCAGACCCTCCATAAGGGTCGTGCTGCAACCGACGATACCGGAACAGTTCTTTAATGCAACGTCAACCAAAGCGCCTGCGAAATACTGTTCGCCTACACTGATACAATTCTGTATTGTCATTACCGCGTAAGCGCCCTTCTGGTAACCGAGTATTCCGCCTGCATACGACTTGCTACCCGTTGAAATAACTTTTCCGTTGAATACGCAGTGGTTAATTTCAAGGTTGTAGGTGCAATTTTTATTATTACCGCAGTCGTAGTTGCCGTAAATACCGCCGAGCTCGTAATCGGCCTGAATAGTAGCGTTTACAAGACAATCGGAAATAGATACGTTAATGCTGCCCGAAGCGTGGCTTGAGCTTGCCTGTGAGAAACCGACGAGTCCGCCAACCCTTTGGCTGGCTTTGATTTTATATTCAGCGTATACACTGTCGGAATTATCTATGGAAACCTGTTCGATGCTGACGGGCGTTCCGACGTTGATGTGTCCGATAAGACCTGCCGCTCTCTGGTTGGAAGTTTCTACGTTAATGCCCTTAATCTGGATATTGTAGAAATAACCGCCCGTACATTCGGAAACCATTGCGGTTTTTGCCGCCGAACTGCTTATTTTGACGTTTTCAAACTTGATGTTCTGTACCGTGCCGCCGTCAACCTTATAGAACACACCCACACCGTCTACGGAAAGATTTTTAACAGTGTGTCCGTTACCGTTTAAAAGTCCCCTGAACGCGGTATCGCTTACTTTCCAAGTAAAGCCCGTGAAGTCAAGGTCTTGCGCAAGACTGTAAATAGTACACGAAGGATCCTCTTCAGCCAAAGCTTTACCGCCGACCACTGTCATAAAGTCTTCTTTAGTAGAAATTTCGACTACTGAAATCTGCTTTTTATAAAGCTGAGACTTAACCTCGCCGCTGAGATTGGTTATAAGGTAATAGATATAATAACTGCCTGAGTTAGCATTTTTGAACTGGTTTGTTACCATATCGCCGCGGAATTCGTAAGAAGCAACTCCGTCGGCAGTCAATAATGCGTTTTTATTGTCTTCCGTAATATTTAATTCCGTCGGAGAGGACACTGCATACAAAACACCCGTAGCGTTACTCATTTCACCGGAAATGATATATCCGTTGCGGTTTACCACTACCGAAGCGCCGCCTATAAAGTCAACGTCGGCATAAGGGCTTGCCACGTAAACGTAGTAACTCATCGTTTTATACTGTGTAGGATCGCTCTTTAAAGAAACGGTGTTAGTAACAACGTACACGCCTGCGTTTGAAGGCGTAAAGCCGGCTACGGGAACGCTGTTCACGGTTTTATCCGCCGTAAACATATACGTGGTTTTTACTTCGTAAGCGTCTTTATTTAAGAGTTTGCCGTGATAGTCTATACCGTTTTCAACGAGTACTTCAGGCTCTCTGTAAACCATATAATGGTCGACTATCAAGACGCCGTTATCGTTGATATAAGAACCGTCCGCCGCCTTAACGTAGATAGCGCCGACCTTAGGGGTGCCTGCCTTTATATTAAGCTCGAAAGATACATCATCGCTAACGTTACCGACAGTAATGGTTGCCGTAAGCGTAACCTTTACGTCCTTATCCGTAGGACGGTAAACTTCCGCCATAATATATTCCGATTTGGAGGTCGAAATTTCAAGCTTTTCTTCGTTGATTTTTAAAACATTTTCGTTGCTTGACTTCCAAGTAATCGTACACGTATCCTTATTTGACGAAAGGTACGAATACGTTGTCATTTTAGTAGGAATATCAAAGTCCTGATATACCGCGTCGGGATCGCAGTTCAGAGTGAGCGATTCTTTAATTCTTGCAAGTACCGCCGCATTCTCACTGGAAGCGCTTCCGTCAACGAAATCTTCCGCAAAGTAGTGTTTATATGCACCGTAAGACGTGAGATTGAGAACGGAGCCTATCTTATTATCGTCACCGAAAAGTTTAGAGTAGTCCTTAACTTTGAGAATTTCGCCCATGTTAATGGAGCCGTCCGCTGCGTTACGGTATTTTACGTGCGCTCTGTCAGGGTTAAGCTCCGTTTCATTGCTGTCCGCTTTATACAAGTCTTCAAGACCGGTTATATTGAAGGTATACGAAGTCTGCAAAGTGGGGTCGCCGCCTTCCTCTCCGGGAACCGTAGTTACCGTTTTAGTGAAAGGAAGCTGAGAGAACACGTCTGAAGTTGCAGGCTGAGCCACGGTATCGCCGGTAGCGCCGTCGTCGTTTTTGGTATCAGCGTCGATACTGCCTTCTATCCTCTTGTTCAGAAGAATACTGTCAACGACAGAAGCCCTGTACGCGTCGTTATCAAGTGATTTAGCAAGGCTGTCGCTTAATGACAAAACGTGGTTTATATTGTTATAGCTGTAAATCTGGCGAGCCAAGTCGATGTTGGCGTGTGTATCGGGATTCGATACGTCTAGGATGTAGCCGAAATGAGGACTGTCAGGATTGTCGTCAACCCAAGCGCTGTTATTATAGCTGGTTACGTTTTTAATGGATATTATGCCGGGGTTGGAGTTATCCGTTACGCCGTGCATTCTGTTGTTAAACGACAGGCAGTTATACATTACAACGTCGCCTTCCATTACCGATCCGCCGAGTTTAAAGCCGTTGCCGTCGCCGTCACGGGTGAGATACGAATTGTTGCCGTACTTGTTTTCTTCGGTTATACCGTTGCTGGTATCCGCCTCGCTGGCGCTACCGCTCCAAGTGGGGAATCTTTTATTGTTTTCTATCTGGGTATATTCGAGGAAACCGTTTTCATATGCTACGCAGTTATACATTATAACCGCGCCGATATTGCCCGAATCGGTCTTTGCGTACAAATCCCAGCCGTCGTCGGAGTTACGGTATGCAATACAGCCGTCAAAAACGTTGCCGTAGCCAACGGTAAGCTTTGCCGCGAATCCGTCCGCATTTTCGCCGTAGGTATCGTTATCGTAGTTATTGTGCGAGGTACAGTTTTTAACGAGGTTATAGCTGGGCCACTGGTCTATTGCCGCGTATTCGCCGTAAGAACGACCGAGCTGCAAACCGGTGTCACGGCAGTTGTAGAACTCACAGAATTCAACTGTATTAAAGTTACCGCCGATGTAAAGTCCGTTATCGCCCGCACCGCAGATATCTATGCCGTACCAATAAATGTAGCTACCGTACAGAGAAACGCCGCGGTTGGTGTTGAGGAAGGTCTGATTGCTGAAATCAAGAACACACTGCTTGGTAGGATCTGCATTCTTAACGGTAATATACTTATTGTATTCACCGCTGACGAGCATCGTAATCCTATCCTCTTTGTTTATTTTAGCAAACTCATACCTTCCGGGTTCGACCAGAACGGTATCGCCGGGTTTTAATATATCGGTAGAGTTAAGGAGCGACATTATTTCCTTAGGATTTTCTTTCGTTCCGTCGTTGGAGCTCTTACCGTCGGGTGCAACGTAATAGGTCGTGCCCGAGCTTATATTGTTGATTTCGCCTGCCGCTGTGGTTATCGTTGTACCGCCTTTAACGCCGGACTGCGTGCCACCGAGCTTGGTTGTCTTGTCAGAACAGCCTGCGGCGGAAGCGACGCCTATTACCGTCGTTGCGGAAACCGCAAGAACGGCTATCATAGAGAGTAACTTTTTCTTGTTTTTATTATTCTTCATTTTTATTTACCTCTCCGATTAATCTTCGTACTCTATTAAGATGTAATATACACTCATACCGCTGTTCATTGAACCGAGATAATAGGTGCCTGCTTCTGATACTTCAAACGTATGCATCGCAATTTTATCAGCTTCAAAGCTTTCGTCGATAGGCATAAACTCTTCATTATAAAGCGCAAGCGTTCTTACGTTGCCGCCGCTGTTGCTTGCCGCAACAACCGTTACAGCAGCTTTACCTACAAGATTTAACTTGATGTTTCTGCAATCCTGCTTAGCGGTACCCGCCAAATCAAGCCTTAATGAGAACGTCTTATCAAGCCCCAAAACCTTGTTGCCTTGATTGTTCGTCGTCTGTATGGCAAGGTTGCTGCCGTCGGTGGAATTTGCCTGCATAAGAATATAACCGAGAGACTCATTGCCGTAATTACCGGGACCTGCGATTACGTTTTCACTGCTGTCAATAGCAGTAAAGTAATAACCGCTTTCTATTATATCCTGTTTATTGCCGCTGCCTTCGATCGACATCATTTCCGAAGCGTTGAATTCAAGCTTGTTAGGCGTATATTTACCGGTTACTGTAACCACTCTTACGCATTCGATTTTTTCGGCTTCGCCTTTAGCATTAACCGAATTGTAGGTTGCGGTAACCTCCTGCTTACCCTTGTCGTCGGCCGGTTTGCCTGCTTCCTCCGTGGAGTCGGTGCCTATCTTGGGATTGTAACCGTCTATAACAACGTCCGAAGGAGTTAAAATTTTGGTTTTGCCGTTAGCGTAAGTTAAAGTATACTCCCACGTGGGTGTAACCAAATCAATTCTGCCTGCCGCCTGAGTGAATACAGAGTCTTCGCCTGTTACTTCAAGCTTCGTCATAGCATTCAGTACATATATCCTTACAAAGCCCCTTAACGTATAGCCTTGTATGGTTGAGGAAGGTTTTGAAGCCCAGATCTGGTAAGTTCCGCCCTCTTCAACCCTGACCCTGTTATTTTCGGGAATTTCAATCTTTTCCGCACCGTTATAGAGGGCAACTTCGTAATCGGTTATAGGTTGGTCAATAACTACGCCGTTTTCGTCAACTTCCTTTACAACGATTTTGGAAACGTCGATCGTTGCTGATTTCGACGCCATACTAAGCGTATAAGTATCGCGCGTACCTTCTGAAAGCGTTACCTCAAGACCTTCGAACTTAGGTTTTTCTTCAATTACGGTAACCGAATAACTTGCCTCTTTCCTGATTCCGTCCAATCTATAAGATACATTAATTGAGTATTCGCCTATAACGCTTGAATTGAACGATGAACTGTCTACGTTATATTCGTTTTTTTCAAGAACTTTGAGTTCGGCGGTTTCTTTGTCGGAATGCTTCAAAGAAGCCGTGACGACAAGCCCTTCCGATTCGAAAGGTTCACCCTTTTCAAATTCTTTCTTAACGTTATCGGTATTAAGAGCTATTGAAAGAAGCTCCGTAGTAACGTCTCCGTCGCTGTCTTTTTTCTTACAAGCTGCTGCAAAGGACATTGTTATCAACATCAACGCAGCCATAAGAACAGGCAGCAAAATTCTGATTTTTTTCATTATACCCTCCATAGTTATTTTCGTCACTATTGCGCTAATTATTTGCCGAAGTTAAAACACGCCAAATATATTCAGCCACACTTCAAGACATAGTAATTTTATCACCTTAAAAAAAACTTGTCAAGGTATTTATGAAAGAATTTAACTTAAATTGTTTGTCCGTTTCACGGAAAATTATCTTAAAAAACAAAAATATAAAGGTTTGCCCTACTTCGGAGCAAACCTTAATTTATTTATAATTAAAAAATCCGCCTGTGCCGTGATATGAAAAAGTATTAACCCGCATCTCGCAGGTGGGTGCGGCGAAGCGGAGC
This sequence comes from uncultured Clostridia bacterium, assembly GCA_947175515.1. Classification (GTDB taxonomy): domain Bacteria; phylum Bacillota; class Clostridia; order Christensenellales; family Borkfalkiaceae; genus Coproplasma. The sequence goes on from CAMWNA010000043.1 coordinate 14,599, forward strand.
TTCGACCTTTCCGAAAAATTCAGACCTTATCTATTTCCGCGAACGGACCGCTCCCGTAAATATATTGTGGATTACGAATTTTCCATACCACGAACACCGCAGACAGTTTACAAAATTATTATAGCTTATTATTATGAAAAAGGCAACGGATAAATGACTTTTGACATTTAAAAAATTTACCAGCGCAAGTAATTTACTTGCTTTTTGCAATCGAAAGCCGTAAAATTATAAAAAACAAGATAAGAAGGTTTATTTATGCAAGAGATTACAGGCGTAATTGCACCGACCGCCACACCCTATTCGGAATTTAAAAATCACGTGGGCGAAGTCGTTACAATAAAGGGCGCTATACACAACGTAAGAGAAATGTCCGACTTTGCATTCGTTCTTTTAAGGACTGCGCGCGAAGTGATACAGTGCGTTTATTCGCCCGAATTTTCAGAATACAGACTGTCTGAAAACGTCGTCGAACAGGCGGCGGCAAAAATTACGGGCAAAGTAGTTGCAAGCGAAACGCGCGACGGAAGCGAACGCTACGAGCTGCAGATACACGATATTGAAATACTTTCCTCCCCTGCCGCGGTTCCGCCCGTAGTCATTTCCAAAAAACAGATAAACTGCGAGCTTTCAGTAAACCTTGACAACCGCCCCGTTACCTTGAGAAACCCCAAGGAGCGCGCGATTTTCAAAATTCAGGAAGGAATACAGCGCGGCTTCCGCGAATATCTGCAGAGCCAGAATTTTACTGAAATTCACTCGCCCAAAATTAACTTTGCCGGCGCCGAGGGCGGCACTAACGTATTTAAGCTTGATTACTTCGGTAAGACGGTGTATCTTGCGCAGAGTCCACAGCTTTACAAGCAGGCGCTTGTACCCGTTTACGAGAGAGTTTTTGAGATTGCGCCAGTATTCCGCGCCGAACACCACGATACCTCGCGCCATTTAAACGAGTATATTTCAATGGACTTTGAAATGGGGTACATTGAAAGCTTTACCGATATTATGAATATGGAAACGGGTGCGCTTAAATATATAATGAACCTGTTAAAGACCGAGTACGCGCCCGAGGTCGAGCTTTTAAAGGTGGAAATTCCGGAAATCAACTCTATCCCCTGCATACGCTTCAAGGAAGCTAAAGAGCTTTGCGTTAAAAAGCTGAAAAACATTACCGATATGAAGGACTTCGAGCCCGATGAGGAAGCATTCCTTGGCAAGTGGGCGAAACAGCAGTACAATTCCGACTTCCTGTTCGTGACCCACTACCTTTCCAAAAAACGTCCCTTCTACACTATGGACGACCCCGAAGACCCCGAAGTTACTTTATCGTTTGACCTTTTATTCAGGGGAATTGAAATAACCTCAGGCGGGCAGCGTATACACGACTATAACGAGCAAGTTGAAAAAATGAAGCGTTTGGGTATGAATCCCGACGAGTTTGAAACATATTTGATGCTTCATAAATACGGTGCGCCACCTCACGGCGGTCTGGGTTTGGGGCTTGAAAGGCTTACAATGCATCTTTTAGGCTTCAAGAACGTGAGATACGCGGCAATGTTCCCCAGAGATATTAACAGAGTTAGCCCTTAAATTCATTTACATTAAAGTTGCGGCGGAAGCCGTATAAGAAAAAAACGCGAAAATATTTATTTAATATTATTTTTCTCTATATATATACACTTTATTTATTTTCTTCTCCACCAACACTACTTATACACACTCATACACACTCATACACATACACACACTCACTCACATACACACACACATAC
>CAMWNA010000044.1 GCA_947175515.1 uncultured Clostridia bacterium
AGCTGCTGGCGCCCTTGATGTAATTGCAGTTATGCGGCGGCGGAGTTGTCCGGCTTGACAACTCCGCCGCCGCAATGTTATTATATTTCTATGATTAAGCTTATAGCTTCCGACCTTGACGGAACCTTACTTCCGCCGAGCAAGAATTTGCCCGAAGAAACCTTCGGACTTATTGAAAAGCTTTACGAACGCGGAATAATATTCGTACCTGCAAGCGGCAGGCAATTGCCTAACCTTGAAAAGCTGTTTGCGCCCGTACTCGACAAAGTTGCTATAATCGCGGAAAACGGCGGACTTTGCTCGTTCGGCGGCGAAATAATTTTTACCGACCCGACCCCGAGCGACGGCGTGAAATACGCGCTTAAAATTATTCGCGGCGAAAAGGACTTATATCCCCTGCTCTCCTGTGCGGACTGTGCATATTACGAAAGCGGATTTACGCCATTTATACAAACTGCGGAAAGGTCGTATTCGAACATACGCCGCGCCGACCTCAACGAGGTTGCCAAGCGTGAAACCGTGCTTAAAATTTCAGTTTGGGACGGTAAGCCGCCCTGTGCCGAACACGGCGGAAAATTTCTGCCGCCGAAAATCAAGGGCTTGCGCACGATGGTTTCGGGCTTCGACTGGCTGGACGTTTCCGCTCCGGACGCAAACAAGGGAAAGGCGTTGCGTGCGCTTATGCAAGCCGTATGCGCAAGCGCGGACGAGTGCGTTGCATTCGGCGACCATATGAACGATTTGGAAATGCTTCAAGCCTGCGGAATTTCATACGTTACCGCGAATGCGTTCGCCGGATTGAAAGCGTATATAAAAAACGAAGTCCCCTCCAATGCGGACTTCGGCGTGATACAAAAAATTAAGGAAATTTTAAAAGGGTGACGTTATGAAACTTTTTATTGCATCTGATGTACACGGCTCGGCAAAGTATTGCAGAGAAATGTTAAACGCGTTTGAACGTGAGGGCGCGGACAAGCTTCTTTTGCTTGGCGATATTTTATACCACGGACCGCGCAACCCGCTACCCGAAGAATATTCGCCTGCAAGCGTTATTGAAATGCTTTCGGCTTATAAAAACAAAATTATATGCGTACGCGGCAACTGCGACGGCGAGGTTGACCAGATGGTTCTGCCCTTTCCTATCCTTTCGGAATATGCGGCTGTTTACGCGGACGGAGTGAATATTTACCTTTCGCACGGGCACAGGGCAGTTCCGCCCTTGCAGAACGGCGACGTTTATCTTACGGGGCACACGCACGTTCCCTTAAAGGAAAAATGCGGATATCTGCATCTTAATCCGGGGTCGGTTTCTCTCCCGAAGGAAAACAGCGCGCATGGTTATATACTTTTTGATAACGGTGCGTTCTACTTCAAAACGCTTGACGGAAAAGTCTACGACAAGGCTTAAATTTACGGCATTAAAAAACCACGCGCAATGCGCGTGGTTTTTCTTTTCCTTAAACGTTGAGTAAACGAAGGATGTGCTTGCTGACTATCATAAGGATAAGGTCTATAAGCCAAATGATACCCCAGCCAAGCAATAAGCGCAGAATGCCTGCAATGATTTTGCCTTCGCTGAATCTGGTTATCGCGCCGCAAATCCATGAAGTTACGGGGATAATAGCCAAAATTAAGCTAACAAGGTAGCCTAAACCGAAGTAATCGCCTTTCTTGCCTGCCATTTTGTATTCTCCTTTATTTTTTATTATATATATATTATAGCATAGTCAAAAAATATGTCAACAGTTGCGCGCTAAAAAAGTTTACCATTTTACATTTTCCGCAAGTAAAAAGCAACGTCCAACAGTCCGTTGCTTTTAAAATTTATGAGATTAAACCAGTTCAATAATGGCTTCTTCAGCGCAGTCGCCGCGGCGCGCGCCTAAAAGATAGATGCGCGTATAACCGCCGCCCTGACCAAGCTCTTCCGCACGCTGAGCGTACTTGGGCGCGATTTCATTGAAAAGCTTTTCCATAAGGGGATGCTGAATATCCTTCGTCCTCGCCCTATAGTCTGCCTTCTTTTCGTTGAAGCCTTTAATTTCCTGCAGGTCGCGCAGCTTACCCATAAGGTTGCGGCGCATAGCAAGCTTTTTGGGGCTGTCCTTTACGGACTTGACCTTAATTTCCTTACCCTTGCTGTCAGTCTTTACGACTTCGATTTCAACGTTATCGTCGTAAACCTTTATAGCCTTGGTTATAATTTTTTCAACGTAAGGCTGAAGCTCCTTCGCCCTTGCCTGAGTAGTGGTTATTTTTCCGTACCACAGAAGCTCCGACGCCTGATTTCTGAGCATAGCCTGTCTTTGCTCTGCCGTTTTTCCTAATTTACCGGGCATTTTTTAGTCCTCCTTGTTAGAAAGTGTAAGTCCGTAGGATTGAAGCTTAATAATAACCTCGTCCAAAGATTTCCTGCCGAGGTTCCTTACCTTCAACATTTCGTCTTCCGTCTTTCTCGTCAAATCTTCTACGGTGTGTATGTTCGCCCGCTTTAAGCAGTTGTAGGAGCGGACTGATAAGTCCATTTCCTCAATCGCCATAGCGAGAATTTTCTGCTGCTTGTCGTCTTCGTTCTTTACGAGGATATCCATTCCCCTTATGCTGTCCGATAAATCTACGAACAGCGAAATGTGGTCCTGCATAATCTTCGCCGCAAGGGAAACTATTTCCTTCGCGCTGAACGCGCCGTTCGTCCACACTTCCAGCGTGAGCTTGTCGTAGTCGGTATTCTGACCTACGCGCGTGTTCTCAACGGAATAGTTTACCTTTTTGACGGGAGTGTAAATCGAATCAATGGGAATATAGTCGATAAGCTCGGTACGGGTATGGTCAGCGCCCTTGTAGCCCCTGCCTCTGCCTATTGTGATTTCCATATCGATTTTGCCGCCGGCGTCTACTGTGCAGATATGGGCGTCGCCGTTGATTATTTCAATTTCGGCGTCCTCTGCTATATCGCTTGCCTTGACCTCACAGGGACCTTCCTTGTAGAGGTGAACGACCTTGACGTAATCTTTATCGGTTACCTTGGTCTTTATAGCCAGCGTTTTAAGGTTGAGGATTATTTCGGTCACGTCTTCCTTGACGCCTTTAACTGCGGAAAACTCGTGCTTTACCGTGCCGTCAAGAAATCTTATGCCCTGCGCCGCCGCTCCGGGGAGTGCGGATAAAAGTATTCTTCTCAGACAGTTTCCTATTGTAAGACCGAAACCCTTTTCGAGCGGTTCAACGATAACCTTCGCGTAAGAGGTGTCCTCGCTTTCCTCGACTTCGATTTTGGGCATATCCATTTCAATCATTATACTACCTCCTTATTGGGTGTTTATTACTTGGAGTACAACTCAACAATCATGTGTTCGGAAATCTGACTGTCTATATCCTCTCTCGTAGGAAGCGCTAAAATTTTGCCTTCCAGCTTTTCGGGATTGAATTCAAGCCACTTGGGCATAACGCCTACTTTCATAGCTTTTATCCCTTCGAAATACTTATTCGAGGTCTTGCTTTCCTTTACGGTAATAATATCGCCCGCCTTTATAACGTAGGAGGGAATGTTTACCTTCCTGCCGTTTACAAGGAAGTGTCCGTGGTTGACAAGCTGCCTTGCCTGCGCACGGCTTGCGCCTATACCCATACGGTAAATAACGTTGTCAAGTCTGCGCTCCAACAGCGAAAGCATATTTTCACCGGTGATGCCTTTCATTCTGTCGGCTTTTTCATAATAAGCGCGGAACTGACCTTCCTGTACGCCGTATATACGTTTAACCTTCTGCTTTTCACGGAGCTGCTGACCGTATTCGGAAACCTTTTTCCTACCCAAGCCGTGCTGACCGGGAGGGGTGGGTCTTTTTTCAAACGGGCATTTTCCCGTGTAGCATTTGTCGCCCTTTAAAAACAGCTTTCCGCCTTCTCTTCTGCAAAGACGGCATTTTGCTTCTCTGTAAGTTGCCATATACTTTTTCTACCTCCGATTATACTCTGCGGCGCTTGGGCGGCCTGCATCCGTTGTGTGGTATGGGCGATACGTCGGAAATAAGCGTTATTTCCAAATCGCACGCGCCGATTGCCCTTATAGCCGACTCTCTGCCTGCGCCGGGGCCCTTTACGTAAACTTCAACGGAACGGAGTCCGTGTTCCTTAGCCGCCTTTACGGCAGTTTCGGTCGCCATCTGTGCTGCGAAAGGAGTGCCCTTTCTTGAGCCCTTGAAGTTAAGGCTGCCCGCGCTCGACCAGCTTATAACGTTGCCCTGAACGTCGGTTACGGTTACGAGCGTATTATTGAAAGTAGACTGGATATGAACCTGTCCTTTATCAACTTTTTTAAGCTCTCTGCGTTTTCTTGTAACGGTCTGCTTTTTATTGTTAGCTGATGCCATAACTTATCCTCCTTACTTCGCTCCCTTCTTCTTTGCTACCGTGCGGCGCGGACCTTTCCTCGTCCTTGCGTTGGTTTTAGTGGACTGACCGCGTACGGGAAGTCCCTTTCTGTGGCGGATTCCGCGGTAGCAGCCTATTTCCATAAGCCTTTTGATGTTGAGGGAAACTTCGCTGCGAAGCTCGCCTTCAACCCTGTAATTGTGGTCAATATATTCTCTAAGTTTGGAAACGGTCGTTTCGTCCAAGTCCTTAACCCTTGTGTTGGGGTCGATGCCAGTCGCCGCAAGAATTTTCTGCGACGTTTTAAGACCGATTCCGTAGATATAGGTAAGTCCTATTTCTATCCTCTTTTCTCTGGGTAAATCTACACCGGCAATACGTGCCATACGATTTAATTCCTCCGTTAAATTTTTGTGAGTGTTTTACTGTTGTGTATGTCAACCGCAGGCGCGTATCTTCCGAAAGTTTGGAATGAGCGGAATTACCGTGCATACGGAATTATTTTCAAGCTTTACAGCGCGAAAAGCAATTACGGACAACCCGTAAAAGCATAGATGCGTGCAAAAAAAGCGAACAAGGGAACTACGCAAGGCGTGTGCAGTAAAAGTACACAGCCAAGGCGTAACACCCGCTTATTGCAAAATTGCGACGCTTGCTTTTTAGCCCTGACGCTGTTTGTGGCTCTTGTTCTTAGAGCATATAATCATTACTTTGCCGTTTCTTTTAATTACCTTGCACTTGTCGCACATGGGTTTTACTGAAGGTCTTACTTTCATTTCGTTCTCCTCTCGCCGCCGCAGAAAGCGGAAACGGCTTTTGATTATTCTTAAAAATTCGTTGTCTACGCTCAGTTTTTACTGCGCCATGTAATTCTGCCTTTGGTTAAATCGTAAGGGCTCATTTCAAGCTTGACGTTGTCGCCCTCGATTATTCTTATATAGTTCATACGCAGTTTACCAGAAATGTACGCCGTAATAACGTGACCGTTGGATAATTTGACTTTGAAGTTTGCGTTGGGCAGGCATTCTATAACCTTGCCCTCGGCTTCGATAACGTCGTCCTTTGACATTTTAACTCCTATAAAGGTTTAACCCTGTTTATTTTCCGCACACTTTTCGGGGTAGTTATAGCTTTTCAACGCCGAATACACTTCGGTATCGAAAACCAGACTTCCTTCCGCAAATTTCGCGGCGATGCTTTCAGCCGTATCGGGCAAAAGCCGCAGGTGTTTAAGGTTCTTTTTTTTGGGTTCGGCAAGCTTTTTAAAGTTGCCGTCCACAACGCCGACTGTTCCGTCGGGATTGAGAGTTTTTATTATATAGTATCTGTCTTTATCCCTGCCCTGAAGGCTTTGGCAGATACCGCCCGGTTTAGGGGTTTTTACTTTCATAGCGTCACCGCAATTACAAAGTTAATATCTCTACTCCGTCCTCTTTTATAAGCACGGTGTTTTCGTAGTGAGCCGCAGGCTTGCCGTCGGCGGTCGTAACCGTCCAGCCGTCGCGCGTATCCAGCCTGACTTTGTAGGTTCCCATATTAATCATAGGTTCAATACAGATAGTCATTCCGGCTTTCAGTCGCACGCCCGTGCCCTTTTTACCGAAGTTGGGAACTTCGGGGTCCTCGTGCATTTCACGCCCTATGCCGTGACCGACAAGCGCCCTGACGACGCCGTAGCCGTTGGCTTCCGCGTGGGTTTGCACCGCATAGCCTATATTGTAAAGAGGCGTACCCGCCTGCAACCCTTCGATTGCCTTGAAAAAGCATTCTTCGGTTACTTTGACGAGCCTTCTCTTTTCTTCTGAAACGTTGCCGATTAAAAACGTTCTGCAAGCGTCGCCGTGAAATCCGTTCTTTTCCGCGGTAATGTCTACGCTGACTATGTCGCCGTCGAGAATTACCCTGTCGGAAGGTATGCCGTGTACCACCACTTCGTTTACGGAAACGCACGAGCTTGCGGGATAGCCTTCGTAGCCGAGCTCGGAAGGAATTGCGCCGCAGGAGGTTATATATCTGTATACGAGGTCGTCCACGTCTTTTGTGGTCATACCCGCGCGGATATTTTTACCTACGAAGTCCAAAGTTTCCTTGACGATGCGGCAGCTTTCGCGCATTAGCTCTATTTCGTTTTGGTTTTTAATCGTTATCATTTAATAAATTTATCAAGTACTTTTACGACGCACCCGAACACTTCGTCGGGAGACATCGTGCCGCAATCTACGGTTGCAAGCTTATTCTGCTTTCCGTAGTAGCTTATAAGCGGCGAGGTTTGCTTATTGTAAGTTTCCAGCCTAGCGCCAACCGTTTGAGGGTTGTCGTCCTCGCGTTGGTACAACTCTTTGCCGCACTTTTCGCAAGCGGTTTTTCCGCCGAGGGAAGAAACGTGATAGCTTGCTCCGCACACGCACATACGCCTTCCGCATATTCTGTCAAGCAAAAGTCTATCGTCTACATCTAAGTTCAGACACAAATCGATTTTCGCAAATTTATCCAGCTCCTGCGCCTGAAACAGATTTCTGGGAAAGCCGTCCAGCATAAAGCCGTCGTTAATTTCCGTAAGTCTGCCCTTTACTATTTCACAGGTAACTTCGTCGGGAACAAGCTTGCCTGCGTCTATATACGATTTTGCAAGCTTACCTATTTCCGTTCCGCCTTTGATGTTGGCGCGGAAGATGTCACCCGTGGAAATATGCAAGAGTGAATATTTTTCGGCTATTTTTGCCGCCTGCGTGCCTTTGCCTGCGCCGGGAGCGCCCAATAATATGATATTCATATTATTTAAGGAAGCCTTTATAGTTTTTCATCATAAGCTGGCTTTCAAGCTGTTTATCAAGCTCAAGCGCAACAGATACGACGATTAGTATACCCGTAGTGGAGAATACCGACAGCAGCTTTGTATCCGCCGAAAGGTTGAGCCCCGTTACGACCATACCGAGTATGGACGGAATGAAAGCAACGAGCGAAAGGTAAATTGCGCCGAACAGAGTTATACGGTTAGAAATCTTTTTAAGATAATCCGCCGTGGGTCTGCCTGGACGTATACCCTGTATAAAGCCGCCGTTTTGCTGAATCGTTTTTGAAACTTCTTCGGGATTAAACTGCATTGACGCGTAGAAGAACGCGAACGCAAATATCAAAAGGCAAAGAACAATCATATAAATGAGTTGTCCGTACCAAGCGCCGCTGCCCGAGAACCATTTGGTAATACCTTCGTTAGCTGAGCTGTTGGGCCAGAATAAGCCGATAATCATCTGGGGGAAGGATATAAGCGCGAACGCGAATATCAACGGCATAACGCCCGAACCCGAAATTCTTATGGGAATTACGGAGGATTGACCGCCGTACATTCTTCTGCCCTTGACCTGCTTTGCATACTGGACGGGGATACGTCTTTCGGACAAGTCTACCGCAACGATTGCGACGAACTCCAGCACCGTCAGAATTGCGAAGCCAAGAAGCTCCCACAGTACTTCGGGGCTGCCCGTAAATACGTCCTTGAACTTTTCAACGATAGTAAGACCTGCCGTGGAAAGTATACCCGTGAAAATTATAAGCGATATACCGTTGGAAATGCCGTGCTCGGTAATTCTTTCACCGATGAACATTACGAGCATTGCGCCCGCGGTGTATACGACGGTAAGGAATATACCTGCTATCCACTTTGCGCCCGTATCACTGATTGCGCCTACTCCGCCGCCGCCGAAAAGAGCAAGCTGAATGGAGTTGCTTTGGATACCGAAGTTTACGACTATACCGATAGCCTGCGCAACAGCAAGCAATATGGTTACGTAACGGGTAATCTGCGCAATCTTCTTTCTGCCTTCTTCGCCCTGTTTGGAAAGGCGTTCGAGCGCGGGAATACCTACGGTTAATAGCTGTAAAATAATCGACGCGTTGATATACGGACTGATACCGAGGGCGAACAGCGTTGCGTTAGCAAGCGAACCGCCCGTGATATCGGACAGTATTTCAAGGAAGGAATAGCTGCCGATGTAGTCGCTGAACGTTTCGACGGTTATTCCGGGCACGGGAATATAACAGCCCAGTCTGAAAATAAGCAGAAGCAAAAGGGTTATCCAAATCTTCTTTCTTATTTCTTTAACCTTAAAACAATTTTTTATTGTTTCAAACATTTAAAACCTCTCTTTGCACCGTAAGGCGCAGGAGCATTTAATAGTGCCGAACGGGAATTATTCAACCACTTCGGCTGTGCCGCCCGCCTTCTCGATAGCCGCTTTTGCGGTTTCAGAGAATTTTGCAGCCTTCACGGTGAGTGCGACCTTAAGTTCGCCCGTACCGAGAACCTTTAAACCTGCCGAATTTTTAACTTCCTTGGTAAGTCCGTTTTCCGCAACGTAAGCAAAATCAACGACCGTTCCCTTGGGAAGCTTTGCAAGCTGGCTTAAATTGATTATAGTATAGTGCGTTGCCCACTTGTTGTGGAAACCGCGCTTAGGCACGCGCCTTGCGATAGGCATTTGACCGCCCTCGAAACCGGGACGTACACCGCCGCCCGAACGCGCCCATTGACCTTTATGTCCCTTACAAGAGGTTTTGCCGTGACCGGAGCCGATGCCCCTGCCCAGTCTCTTTACTCGGGAGGTTGCGCCCTCTGCGGGCGATAAAGTATCTATTCTCATAAATTACTCTCCTGCCTTTTCTACTTTCAGAAGGTAGCCGACCTTTCTTACCTGACCTAAAACGGCGGGGTTTTCTTCAAAGGTTTTTACCTGTCCGATTTTTTTAAGTCCCAACGCCGCAACGGTATCTTTTACCGTCTTGGTTTCGTTGGAAACGCTTTTTACTAAAGTTACCTTTATCATAAACCGCCTCCGTTAAATAGATAATTCCTCTAAGCTCTTACCGCGCGCCTTCATAACGTCCTCGGGAGACATCAGGTCGAACAAGCCGCAAACTGCAGCCTTAACGCAGTTGATGGGGTTTGAAGTGCCGTGGGACTTGGTTCTTACGTCCTTAACGCCAGCAGCTTCCATAACCGCACGCACGGGACCGCCGGCAATAACGCCGGTACCTTCGGATGCAGGCATCATAAGTACGGAGCCTCTTCCGAACACGCCCGTTACGGTGTGGGGGATAGAAGTGCCTTTAAGCGCTACCTTGCGCATATTCTTTTTAGCCTGTGCCGTAGCTTTTTCTATCGCTTCGGGAACTTCCTTGGATTTGCCCATACCGTAGCCTACCGAGCCGTTGCCGTCACCGACGACTACAAGCGCTGCAAAGCGCATATTTCTGCCGCCTTTAACGGTTTTGCTGACTCTGTTTACCTGAATGAGCTTTTTGATTAAGCCGTCGTCTTCCTGCCTTCTTCTGTCGTTGTTTCTTCTTGCAGGTCTTTCTTTCTTTTCTTCCATAATAAGCTCCTTAGAAATTCAGTCCGGCTTCTCTTGCGCCGTCCGCTAACGCCTGTACGCGTCCCGTGTAAAGGTAGCCGCCTCTGTCGAACACGACTTCCTTGACGCCCTTTTTCGCAGCCTTTTCGGCAACGGTTTTGCCGACTAATTTCGCAGCGTCCTTCTTGGTCATATCTTTTATTGCGGCTTTTACGTCCTTTTCAAGAGTGGAAGCCGAGCAAAGGGTCACGCCCTTCGTATCGTCGATGACCTGCGCATAGATGTGGTTAAGGCTTCTGTAAACGCTGAGACGGGGAGTTTCAGCCGTGCCGGAAACCTTTTTTCTCACTCTGTCGTGGCGGCGCTGTCTTTCCTTGTTTTTATCAATCTTATTAATCATATTTCTACCTCAAGCAATTAACCGCAAATTAAAGCGGTACATCTTTGCCGTAAAAATTTTACGGAAATTATTTCTTGCCCTTGCCTCCCGTCTTGCCTTCCTTACGTTCGATAACTTCGTCGCTGTAAGCGATTCCGTAACCGTGATAGGGTTCGGGAATTCTTATTTTTCTGATGTTTGCCGCAACCTGACCTACAACCGCCTTATCGATACCCGAAACGACAATCTCGTTAGGGTTGGGGCATTCAAGCTTGACGCCTTCGGTTTCGGGAAAGTCTACGGGGTGGGAAAAGCCTACGTTCATAACGACTTTATTGCCCTGCTTTGCGACCTTCCAGCCGACGCCGTTTACCTTTAAAGTCTTGGAATAGCCTTGGGTAACGCCTACTACCATATTGTGGAGAAGAGCGCGGTACAAGCCGTGTTTCGCGTTTACGCCGTCGCTTTCAGCCGTCTTAACTACGTGAGCTTCAGCGCCTTCAACCTTTATATCGATATCACCGACGATTTTCTGGCTAAGCGTACCCTTGGGACCTTTAACGGTGAGAAGTCCGTTTTCGAACGTTACCGTAACGCCTGCGGGAACCGCAACGGGTAATTTACCTATTCTTGATAAACTCATATCTAAATTACCTCCTTACCAGATATAGCAAAGCACTTCGCCGCCAACGTTTGCAGCCTTTGCCTGCCTGTCTGTCATTATGCCTTTGTTCGTGGAAAGCACCGCAACGCCCAGACCGTTGAGAACCTTGGGCATATTTTCAACGCCGGCGTAGGTTCTTAAACCGGGTTTGGAAATTCTTTTAAGTCCGTTGATTACGGGGCGCTTGTCTGCATATTTAAGCGTAATCTGAAGCGTGCCCGAAAAACCGTCGTCGACGAGCTTGACGTCGGAGATAAATCCTTCCGCAAGCATAATGTCCGCGATTGCTTTCTTCATATTGGATGAGGGAACCTCAACCGTGTCTTTTTTAACCATTAACGCGTTTCTGATGCGCGTGAGCATATCTGCTATAGGGTCTGTCATAATCTATTCTTCCTCCCTCTTACCAACTCGATTTCTTGACGCCGGGAATCTGTCCCTTGTAAGCAAGGTTCCTGAAGCAGATACGGCAAACGCCGTACTTTCTTAACACCGCGTGCGGTCTGCCGCAGATGGAACATCTCGTGTACGCCCTCGTAGAGTATTTAGCAGGCTTCTGCTGCTTGTTTATCATTGCTTTCTTTGCCATAACTTAACTCCTTACCTCTTGAAGGGCATTCCCATCGCCCTTAAAAGCTCTCTTGCTTCTTCGTCGGTTTTCGCCGTCGTTACGAAGCAAACGTCGAAACCTCTTATCTTTTCGACTTGGTCGTACTGTATTTCGGGGAAGATAAGCTGTTCCTTAACACCCATACAGTAGTTACCCTTACCGTCGAAGCTGTCTGCGGGAACGCCGCGGAAGTCACGTACGCGGGGAAGCGCGATCGATACGAATTTATCGTAGAAGTCGCACATCATTTTACCGCGGAGCGTAACCTTAAGTCCTATGGGCATACCCTCGCGCACCTTGAAGTTCGCAACCGACTTTTTAGCCTTTGTCAATACGGGCTGCTGTCCCGTAATGGTTTTGAGTTCGTTCTGTGCAATCTGAATGGACTTTGCATTGTCCTTTATGTCGCCTAAGCCCGAGCTTATTACTATTTTAACGAGCTTGGGTACCTGCATCGGATTTTTGTAGCCGAATTTTTTAGTGAGTGCAGGCACGACTTCTTTTTCATAACTTTCGTTAACGCGCGAAGCGTATACTTTTTCCTTCTTAGCCATACCGTACCTCCTTATTCAGCCTTATCCTCGGAGGAAGCTTCTCCTTCCTCTTTCTTGGCGCGCTTTCTTACGCGCTTTTTGGGCGCTTCGTCGGCAACCGCCTTCGAACCTTTCTTGCCCTTGCCGCCGTACGCCTTATCAAGCGTTGCGCCGCACTTGGGGCAAACCCTTACCTTCTTCTTGCCTTCCACATTGTATTTAACGCGGATTGCCTTGGAACACGAGCCGCAGACAACCATTACGTTGGAAACGTCGAGCGGAGCTTCGATTTCGACTATCTGTGAAACCTCGTTAGCCTTTCTCGCCTTCTTTGCTTTTTTGTGGACGTTTACGCCCTCAACCGTTACGGTGCCCTGCTTGGGAGAAGATGCAATTACCTTGCCCTGCTTGCCCGCATATTTACCGGTAATAACTAATACGTTATCGTTAACTTTTACGTTCATAGCTTCTCTCCTTACAGAACTTCGGGTGCGAGGGAGATAATCTTCATATAGTTTTTCTCTCTCAATTCTCTTGCAATCGGTCCGAAGATACGCGTTCCGCGCGGCTCCTGATTGTTACCGATTATTACGGCCGCATTATCGTCGAATGCGATATACGTGCCGTCGTCGCGTCTTATACCTTTGCTGGTGCGCACGATTACCGCTTTAACAACTTCGCCCTTCTTAACCGCGCCGCCGGGGGTTGCGGTTTTGACGGAGCATACGATAACGTCGCCGATGTTCGCGGTCTTTCTGAAAGAACCGCCCAGCACCTTTATACACATAAGCTCTTTAGCGCCGCTGTTGTCTGCGGCTTTGAGCCTTGTCTGAGGTTGTATCATAAATAATTCTCCTTAAATATTTGAACTTACAACTTGCAGAGGATTGCGCCGCGCACACATAAGCGGGGTGAGCGCCCCGTTCTCCATTGTGCGCCGAACTGCAATCATAACGTACATTATAACATTGTCACGCCGCAGCGTTGCCGAAACGTCTTTGGCCCCGCCCGAAAAGGCGTAAAATTATTTCGCTTTTTCTACTATTTCCGCCACGCGCCAGTTTTTGTCTTTGGACAGCTTGCGCGTTTCGACTATTCTTACCTTGTCGCCCTCGCCGCACTCGTTCTTTTCGTCGTGCGCCTTGAAACGGGTGGTTTTGGTTATGGTCTTTTTATAGAGGGGGTGCTTGGATTTTTCGGTTACGGCTACAACGACCGTCTTGTCCATTTTATCCGAAACTACTATACCCACTCTCTCTTTACGAAGGTTTCTCTCTTCCATATCTCTTACTCCTTAGCCTTCAACTGCCTTGCACGGATAACCGTGTTCACGCGTGCGATATCCTTTTTAACGAGGTTTATCGATAAAGGGTTTTCAAGCTGACCGCTTGCGTGGCGGAAGCGAAGATTGAAAAGTTCGGTTTTAAGCTCTTTAAGCTTTGCGTCGAGTTCTTCGTCGCTTAAATTAACTATTTCCTTAGCCTTCATTTACCTCACCGCCTTCAACTTCTTTCTTTACAAACTTGCACTTAATGGGCAGTTTGTGGCTTGCAAGGCGCATTGCTTCTCTTGCAACGTCCTCCGCAACGCCTGCCATTTCAAACATAACTCTCCCGGGCTTAACTACTGCAACCCAGTATTCAACCGAGCCTTTACCGGAACCCATACGCGTTTCCGCAGGCTTTTTGGTAATGGGCTTGTGGGGGAATATATCTATCCAGACTTTACCGCCGCGCTTAATGAATCTGGTCATTGCGATACGGGCAGCTTCTATTTGGTTGGAAGTTATCCATGCGCATTCTTCTGCAACAAGTCCGTATTCGCCGTATGCGATTACGTTACCCTTCTGCGCCTTGCCCTTCATTCTGCCGCGGTGCTGTCTTCTTCTTTTTACTCTCTTGGGAATTAACATATTATTCTTCGCCTCCGTCCGAGATTATCAGCTTTTTGGTGCCGGTAAGAACTTCGCCCTTATAAATCCAGCACTTTACGCCGAGCACGCCGAAAGTGGTGTGTGCTTCCGCAAAGCCGTAATCAATTTCAGCGCGTATTGTCTGAAGGGGAATCGAGCCTTCGTGGTAGCTTTCGCTGCCTGCGATTTCCCTGCCGTCAAGTCTGCCGCCTACGGTGATTTTAACACCCTTGACGCCCGTCTTGTAGACTTTGGAAATCTGCTGCTTTACAGCCCTTCTGTAAGATACGCGTTTTTCAAGCTGGGAAGCAACCGCTTCCGCAACGAGCTGCGCGTCTTGGTCGATTTTTTCAATCTTTCTGACGTTGATTATTATTGCCTTGCCGTTCGTAAGCTTGGCAAGGTCTTTCTTGATAACTTCGATTTCCGAACCCGCTTTGCCGATAAGCACGCCGGGGCGTCCCGTGTAAATGCCGACTTCGACTTTATTCGCCGCCCTTACTATGGTAATTTTGCTTATAGCCGCATCGTAATACTTCTTTTTTAAGAAGGTGCGGATTTCGTTATCTTCCTTGAGGTTAGCGGCAAAAGTCTTTTTGTCCGCATACCACTGGGTATCCCAAGGGGTGATTATACCGACTCTCAAGCCGTGAGGATTAACTTTCTGTCCCATGTTCTTCTCCTTAAACCTTCTTTGCGTCGAGTATTACGGTGACGTGGCTCGTTCTCTTTAATATTGCGTGTCCGCGTCCCTTGGATACGGGCTGCATTCTCTTTAAATGGGGGCCGCCGTCTGCGAACGCTTCGGCTACTATCAAATCGCCCCTGTCCATACCTTGGTTGTGCTCTGCATTGGCCGCCGCGGAAAGAAGCACTTTTTTTACTTCCTCGCTGCCGCCTTTATTGCAGTAGGTGAGAATAGCTTCGGCTTCTTCAACGCTCTTGCCGCGGATAAGCGCAAGTACCGTTCTTACTTTATAAGGGGAAAGCCTTAAATACTTCGCCGTTGCGTAAGGACGCTTATCCTTAGTGGCGGCAATTCTTTCCTGCTTTTTATTCATATTGCTTGCCATAATTCAACTCCTTACTTCTTGGCGGTCTTTGCCGCGTGACCCTTAAACGTTCTGGTGGGAGCAAACTCGCCGAGCTTGCAGCCGACCATATCTTCGGTTACGTATACGGGAACGTGTTTTCTTCCGTCGTATACCGCAATTGTGTGTCCGACCATCTGGGGGAATATCGTTGTCGCGCGCGACCAAGTCTTTACGACTTTCTTCTCGCCGGCAGCGTTCATCGCCTCGATTCTTGCCATAAGTCTTTCTTCGGCATAAGGTCCTTTCTTAACGCTTCTTGACATTTTCAATTCCTCCTTTAATTAATACGCTTCAAGATAAACTTGGAAGTAGGATTCTTCTTCTTTCTCGTCTTGTAGCCGAGTGCAGGCTTGCCCCAAGGGGTCATAGGACCTGCGTGTCCGACAGGGCTCTTGCCTTCGCCGCCGCCGTGAGGGTGGTCGTTGGGGTTCATGACCGAGCCTCTGACAGTGGGCTTAACGCCGAGATGACGGGTTTTACCGGCTTTACCGATACGGATGATTTCGTGTTCAACGTTGCCGACCTGTCCGACCGTAGCTTTGCACTTTACGGGAACGAGACGCATTTCGCCCGAAGGCATCTTCAAGGTTGCATACGCGCCTTCTTTAGCCATAATTTGCGCGGAAATGCCGGCAGCTCTTGCAATCTGCGCACCGCGTCCGGGCTGCATTTCTATTGCGTGAACAACGGTACCTACGGGGATGTCCGAAAGGGGAAGGCAGTTGCCTGCTTTAATGTCGGCGCCGGCGCCGGAAAGCACCTTGTCACCTACGTTGAGCCCTACGGGAGCGAGGATATACCTCTTCTCGCCGTCCGCATAAGCCAAAAGCGCGATATGCGCCGACCTGTTGGGGTCGTACTGAACGGACTTAACCGTTGCGGGTATTCCGTCCTTGTTGCGCTTGAAGTCGATTATTCTGTATTTGGTTCTGTTGCCGCCGCCGATGTGACGAACGGTTATTTTGCCCTGATTGTTTCTGCCGCCCGATTTGCGCTT
>CAMWNA010000045.1 GCA_947175515.1 uncultured Clostridia bacterium
GCTTTAAGCGGCGCGCCCAGTTAAAATAAAATTATTTAAAATCGTAAACTTGTTTTTTGTGCTTTACTCCGTAAATCACGAAGGCGCAGACAATTGTTGCCGCGTTTATAAAGATGAATAAACTCAATCCCAGAAGAGAGCAATCGTACCAGACTTTTTCATAGCAGTTAAACAAATCGTTTTCATTATTAATGTAGTAATTGACAAACTTATAAACTCCCAAAGTAATTTGTTCATCATAGGCCTTATGGGATTTTAAAAACCACTCTGCATCCGATTGGCTGTTTACTACCTGAATAAGCGTAGTTTGCTCAGGGGGAACAAAAATGAACGTTATCAATACCGCAACGGCAACGACTAACGGAATGGAGCAGAATGCGCAAATCTTTCTTGCCAGCCTCAAATTTAACTTACGCGTCTGAAGCTGTTGTTCGCTCATAAGCTTGTTTAAGCCTGTGTTTTCCGTTAAAAAATACGCTATTAAAAAGGCTATTCCTGATACTGCGCAAGCACACCCGAAAATTATATATCTTGTTTTCAGATACGTGTGTATGGTAGCAGTTACCTTAATAAAACCGTCGTATTCGTAAATCGTTTCAGAGTTTTGCGGATTAGCGAATATGCCTATAATCGTAAGTATTGCCGCAAACAGAATAAATGGAATGGAACTTATCAAATAATAGAAAGCCGATTTGCGCTTTATTGCAAGCGCATAACTTCTTTTGTCTTCTGTCAGATCTTCGTCTAAAACTATTCCGCCGTTATATTTTACTTTTATCGTAAAGCAGATTTGAAGAATAGTACAGGCAATCGTGCCGCCTCCGCCGATTAAAGCAATAATCACTACCAGCCAAACGGGAGCGGAAGTAAACAGGTTAAGACAAGCCGCAAGAATAAAAAGCATTGCGCCTAAACAACTGAATCCCGTAAGTAATACGTTCTTGAGCGATAACTTGGCGAATTGCAGTTTTCTTGCCGACCGTGCGGCTTGTTCGGAAAATTCGGCAACGTCATCGCTTTTACCGCGCGCTCCGCGCACCAGCTCGTCAACTGTAACCTTGTAAAGCTCGGCAATGGCGGGCAGTAAAAGTATATCAGGCATAGTTCTGTCAGTTTCCCAAGAAGATAGCGTTCTGTTTGATACGTTCAACCTTTCCGCAACTTCCTGCTGTGTAAATCCGTTGGCTTTTCTAAGCGTTGCAAGGAATTCACCCATAGTTTGTTTTGTCATTTTCCGTCCTCCTTGTGTAAGGTTCTTTGTACCTTAATTCTACAACCGTAAGATAGAAATTTCAATGTGCCATACGTGGAAACAGCTCTACAAACTGTAGAAAACCAGATAAGCGTGCAACTGTGTACGGTTAGAATAGCGGCGGCGCTTATTTTGTGTGCACCGCCGCAAAATATTACCTTAATTCAATATTGAGCTTGAATTTAAGGTTATTTAATATCTTTTTAACGAAGCTGTCTATTCGGTCGTCAATCGGTTCATCCTTAGGTGTAAATTTTACGTTGAAAGCCATACTTTTTTTGTTTTCGCCTATTTGGGCCCCGACGTAAACGTCAAACAATTTGACTTCGCTAACGTACTTACACGCGGCATAAATTTCCTTTGTAATCTGTCCGCAGGTGATGTCGCTTCCGCACACCAGCGCAAGATCTCGCGTAATTTCCGCGTGTTTCGGAATAGGTGCGTATTTGAATTGTTTTGCGTGCTTTGTAAGCTTGTCATAATCAAGCTCCGCAATTGCAACCGGTCTGTCAAGCGCAAGCTCTTCGGCAACGGTGGGCGCAAGTACGCCTAGGTAGCCTATATATTCCCCGTCACAGGTAATTTTAGCCGTCATTCCCGGGTGGAGGAAAGGCTTTTCAAAAGGCTCGTATTCGAACGCGGTATTAAATGCGGAAGCTACGCTCTCGCAAATTCCCTTAACGGCAAAGAATCTGTGTTCGCCCCAAGCACCGATGCACAGCCGCTGTTTTTCTTCGGGGAAGCTCTTTATCGGAAGTTCTTCGGGTATATAAACCTTCGCAAGCTCGAACAGTTTTCCGTTCATATTTCCGCGGCGCAGGTTTCTGACGATAACGTTTATCATTGAGGGGGCAAGCGTCGTGCGCATTATGGATAAATCTTCACTTATGGGGTTCAAAATTCTAATTGCTTTTCTTTCGTTTGCCTCGGATGCAAAGTGTAACGTGTCCAAATCTTTCTGCGAGTAGAAGGAGTAAGTTGAAATTTCATAAAGTCCTTTCCCGACGAGAATACGCTTTAATTTGTTTTCGGCTTTTTGTTCGTCGTTGAAACCACCGTTAGTGATGGAGGCGGAGTGGAGGAACGTTCCCTGAATATTGTCGTAACCGTAGAACCTTATAATTTCTTCTGCAATATCGGGGTATCCGTCAATGTCTTCACGGTAAGGCGGCACCGTAAGCGTCATTTTGTCGCCGTTTACGTTAACTTTAAAGTTAAGGTTTTTCAAAATCTCAGTTATTTTCGTTACGGGAATTTCAATTCCAAGCAGTGCGTTAATTTTTTTGATGCTCACCGTCATCTGTTTTTCGGTAAGGTTTGAGTATTGCGTAGTTACGTCTACGTGCAGGTTGGTAACCGTTCCGCATTTTAATTCTTCTATCAAATGCAGAGCGCGGCACATTGCCTTTTCGGTTGTGTATTCGTTTACGCCCTTTTCAAATATTGCGGAAGAATCGGTGTGCTGACCAAGCGCACGCGCGGTCTTTCTTACGCTGTCGCGCGCGAACTTCGCCGACTCGAATAAAACTTCCTTCGTGTCGTTCTTTATTTCGCTGTCAAGTCCGCCCATAACGCCTGCCAGAGCGGAAGGTTTTTTGCCGTCGCAAATAACTAAGTTTTCGCTGTTTAACTCAAATTCGTTTCCGTCAAGCGTGGTTATCTTTTCTCCTTTCTTTGCACGGCGAACGACGATTTCTCTGCCGTCAAGCGTCCTTAAATCGAATGCGTGCATAGGCTGTCCCATTTCGAGCAGTACAAAGTTGGTTATATCAACCACATTGCTTATAGAGCGCAGTCCGCAAAGCGCAAGCTTCTTTTTCAGCCAACGGGGAGAAGGGGCAATTTTTACGTCGCTTACGTAATGACCGATATATCTGGGGCATAGCTCGGGCGCAAGGTCGGAAATCTTTATGTTTTCGTATTTGCCGGAAACAGCGGTATAAGTATAATCGGGTTCTTTTACGGGCTTATTCAAGGCTGCGGCAACTTCGCGCGCAATTCCTAAAATGCTCTGGCAGTCGGGTCGGTTCGCCGTTACTGAAATATCAAAAATACAGTCGTCAAGTCCTAAAACGGGCTTTACGTCCTCGCCGTTTTTGCAATCGTTCGGCAGAATTAAAAGTCCGCAGTAATCGCCGCCCTCGAACATATCGCCGTTCACGCCAAGCTCCGCGCCTGAACAAAGCATTCCGTCGGATTCTATTCCGCGCAGCTTGCCTTTTTTGATAGTCATAACGCCTTCAATTGTTACGTGGTCCTTAGCGGTTGCATAAACGGTTGCACCAACGAGTGCGCAGGGCGCCTTAATTCCTTTTTTAACGTTGTCCGCGCCGCAGCAAATCTGGAATGTTCCGTGCTTTCCGCAGTCAACCTTGCATACTGAAAGGTGCGTACCTTCAACGGGTTCGCATTCCAGAACTTCGCCAACCACTACGCCGGAAATATCTTTGCCTAAATCTATCAATTCTTCAACTTCGAATCCGCAGTCGAAAAGCTTTTTTTCAAGCTCCTCGGCGGTGACGTCTATATCAACATAATCTTTAAGCCAACTTAAAGGTGCTTTCATTTTTTATCTCCTTAATCCTTGAACTGTTTGAGAAATCTCGTATCTCCCTCGAAAAGGAGCTTCATATTGTTTATGCCGTATTTAAGCATAGCAATTCGCTCTATACCCATACCGAACGCAAATCCCGTATACTCGTCGGGGTCTATTCCGCAGCCCTCCAGAACGCGTCTGTTAACCATGCCTGCGCCGAGAACTTCTATCCAGCCTGTGCCCTTGCACAGTCGGCAACCGTTACCGCCGCATTCGAAGCAGCTTACGTCAACCTCAACCGAAGGCTCGGTGAAAGGGAAGTAGGAGGGGCGCAGCCTTGTTTTAACTCCGCCGCCGAATATCTTTTTAGCGAATTCGTCAAGCATACCCTTAAGGTCGCAAAGGGTTATACCCTTGTCAACAACAAGCCCTTCCATCTGCGAGAACATAGGCGAGTGCGTCGCGTCGTCGTCGCTTCTGTAAACCTTTCCGGGGGAAAGTATTTTAATGGGCGGCTTTTTGTTTTCCATAACCCTTATCTGCCCTGCCGAAGTCTGCGTGCGCAAAAGCAAATCTTCCGCAAGGTAGAATGTATCCTGCATATCACGGGCGGGGTGGTCCTTTGGCGTATTCAGCGCAGTGAAATTGTAGTAATCGTTTTCGATTTCCGGTCCTTCGAATATTTCAAACCCCATACCCGAGAAAATCGATATAAGCTCGTTTCTTATAAGGGTGTTGGGGTGATAGGCTCCGTCGTCTGAAATTTCGGCAGGCATAGTTACGTCTATTTTTTCTTCGGAATATCTCTTTTTAAGTTCAAGCTCTTTCAGTCTGCTTTCTATGCTGTCGAATTTTTCTTCCGTCCACTGTCTTAAAGCGTTCAAAAGCTTGCCCATAGCAGGGCGCTGTTCGGGTGGAACGTCGCGCATATTTTTTAAAAGTGCGGAAATTTCCCCCGTCTTTCCGAGGAAGCGCATTTTCATTTCCTGTAAGGTTTTGCTCGTCTTAATATCCTTTACGGTATCTTCGATTTGCTCCTCGATTTTTTTGATTTTGTCCTGTACGTCCATAAAACCACCTGAAAATAAATTTTAAACTAAAAAAACGCCCTGCATACACAGGGCGAAGTTTTCGCGGTACCACCTGATTTCGCGGCGTAAAGCCGCCTTGTTAATTCCTTGACGCGGAAAATACGGAGCGCACTACTAAAAAGTTTTTCGCACGCTCGGCTCGCGAGTGAATAACGCGCTTTATCCAATAAAAAACCTTTCAGCCGTTTTCGGGTTTTTCTCTCTTTAAAGGACTTTGTAAGCCGTCTGTCTCGGTCAACGCCGTTGATATAAGCTGCTTAAATTATATTAATAAAAGAAAATATTGTCAACTGATTTTAAGCCGAAAATCAGTATATGCTTCCGCCGTAACAGTCGTATGCGACTACCGCAGGAAAGTCAACTACTTCAAGCTTATAAACGGCTTCAGATAAAAGGTCTGCAAACGCTATACACTCACTCTTTTTAATAGCGTCAGCGTATAGCGCGCCTGCGCCGCCGATAGCCGCAAAATATACGGCGCAGTTATCTTTAACGGCTTTTTTAACCTCGTCGGACATTTCGCCTTTGCCGATTATCGCCCCCAAGCCAAGATTGAGAAGCTTCGGCGCAAATGAATCCATTCTTGCCGACGTCGTCGGTCCGCAGCTTCCTGAAGGTTGATCGGGCTTTGCGGGGCAGGGTCCGGCATAGTAAATAACCGCGTCCTTTAAATCAAAGGGTAGGGGCTTTCCGCAGTTAAGAAGCTCAAACAGTCTTTTGTGCGCGCAGTCGCGCGCGGTTAAAATAGTGCCGGAAATAAGCACGCTGTCGCCGGCTTTTAAATCTTTTACCATATGCTTTGATAAAGGCAGACTAATCTTTTTCATAAAATCTCCTTTTCGCAGCGGACACAGTGGCATTGAATATTCACCGCAACGGGCAAGCCGGCAATATGTGTGGGCGCCCACTCACAGCTTACGCCTAACGCGGTTGTCCTGCCGTGGAATCCCTGACATCCGATATTCAGTCCGTTTATTTTTTCAAGCGCGGTTTTTTCAATTTCGGCAATGTCCGCACGTTCATTGTGCGTTCCTATATCGCGCGTAATTGCTTTCTTTGCAAGATATGCACATGTGTCAAAGCTTCCGCCTATTCCCACGCCAACGTAAACGGGAGGGCAGGGGCGTGAGCCGGCAAGCTTCACTGTTTCAACTATAGCGTTTATTATACCTTCGACACCCTGAGCGGGCTTCAGCATATACAGGCGCGACATGTTTTCACTTCCAAACCCTTTTGGAAGATACGTTATTTTTATTTTATCGCCCTCGCAAATTTCCGTATGAACGGCGGCAGGGGTGTTGTCTGCAGTGTTTTTCCTCGTTATAGGGTCACAGATTGATTTTCTGAAATATCCGTCTGCGTAAGCGCGTCTTACCGCGTCGTTTATTGCGGTTTTAAGCGGCTTACCTTCAAGAAAAACTTCCTGCCCGATTTCAAAAATCACAACCGCCATACCCGTATCCTGACAGACGGGCATTTGCTTTTCATTTGCAATTTCCGCATTTGTGCAAAGTGTTTTTAAAGCGAATTTTGCAGCGCCTTCCGTTTCGTTTTCATAAGCTTTTTCAAGTGCAACTTGGCAGGACGCGGTTAAATTCACGCCTGCGTGCAATGCCATTTCATAAATCTTATTTTCTATCGTTCGGGTGTTTATCTTACGCATATTTCAATTTTATAACATTTCACGCTAAAAGTAAAATATTTCGTTTACTTTAATTTTAAATTAATGTATAATCAAAATAATGAAAGAGCTTGAAGAAGGCGGCATGCGTGACGTATCGCCCAATCTCAATTCAATAAACGGCGGTTTGACTTTCAGTGCGGCGGTAATATTTTACTTTGCCGTGCAGTTTATCGTTGGGATAATTATCAGTGCGGCGCACGTTGACGAAAATAGCGACGCCAATATTTATCTTTCTTATCTGTGCGCGCCCGTTGCAATCGTTTCGTGTATAGCGGTTATTTTAAAAGTCAGGAAAATCCACCCCAAATATGTCTTTCCCGTAAAGTGCAGTCCCAAATATTATCTCATAGCTGTAATGATTATTTTCGGACTTTTGTTTTCTTTAAGTTGGGTAGGTAATGCAGTCGTGGAATTTTTTAAGCTTTTCGGCTATAAACCTAGAGAGGCAAGTAGCTATTTTCCTAACACATCAGGTGGTCGAATAATTCCTGTATTTATCGTAATTGCGGTTTTGCCTGCATTAATAGAAGAAGCGCTTTTCCGCGGAGTGATTTTGAATTGTTGTGAAAATTCCGTCGGTACTGTCCGCACTGTGTTTATAGTCGGGTTTTGCTTTTCGCTTTTTCACGCTTCACCCGAGCAGACTGTGTATCAGTTCATTGTAGGCTGCGCTTTCGCGTTTATAGCAGTCCGTTCAGGAAGTATATTGCCGTCTGTTTTAATGCATTTTATCAATAATGCACTTATAGTAATTTTTAAAGCATGCGGACTATACGATGCCAACGGCAATCTTATGGTGTCGCAAACGGTAAGTATTGTCTTAATCGTTTTGGGCGCGCTTTCGTTAATAGGCGGACTTATATGGCTTGTTCTGGATAAAAAGCCGGTTAAAAAATGCGTTAAAGGCGGCGTAAAATATTTCTTTATCTACGCTTCAATCGGTATAGCTGCGCTTGGGTTGACGTGGCTGCTTCTTTTGTTCGGGGTGGGCTGATGCAGAAAGTAAACGTAGTTTGCGTGGGCAAAATCAAGGAAGATTTTTACCGTGCGGCGGTAAGCGAATATTTAAAGCGTCTTTCGCGATTTGCTAAAGTGGAAGTTAAGGAAATTCCCGAATGTAAAACTCTTGACGGTGAAGCCGAATATATTTTGCGTGCGGCTAAGGGCAAAATTATTGCGCTTTGTATTGAGGGTAAAAAATTTTCAAGCGAAAGCTTTGCCGCCGTAGTTAAAACGTTCTGCGACAGCGGAGAAGAATTTACTTTGATAATAGGTTCTTCCTGCGGACTTTCCAATAAAGTAAAAGCAAAGGCGGATATAAAGCTGTCTTTTTCGGATATGACTTTTCCGCACCAGCTTATGCGCGTAATACTTTTAGAACAGCTTTACCGCGCTTTTATGATTAACGGCGGAGGCGAATATCATAAATAACCGCACGCATATTCTATATACGTGATATTCGAGGAAATTAAAAATTTTTACCAAAGCTATAGTGAAAAAAAATGCGTCATAGGATATTCCTTTCAGGGCAGAGAAATTTTTGCCTTCCACGTCGGGGACGGTTGCGGCAGGCAGTTTATTTCAACGTATGCAATTCACGGCAGGGAATGGATAACTGCAAAGCTTGCCCTAAAGCATATCCGCATAGGACTTAAAAGCGGCGGCGGTTGGATAATACCGCTGGTCAATCCCGACGGTGCTGAAATAAGTCAAGGCTCATATCCTATGTGGAAAGCCAACGCACGCGGCGTGGACTTGAATTGCAATTTTGACGCCGATTGGGGCAGCGGCAGACTGAATACCAAAATACGCGGAAGCGAAAACTGCATAGGCGATTTCCCGTTCTCGGAAACCGAAACTGTTGCGTTACGTGATTTTACAATAAAGGTGCGCCCTTTCGTGACTTTAAGCTTTCATACCAAGGGTGAGGAAATTTATTGGCAGTTTGACGGCAGAGGAGATAAGCGCGGTGCAGATATACTTTCCTCGGTAACTGGCTACACGCCTAAAATAATTCACGGTTCGGCAGGCGGCTATAAGGATTGGTGTATTAAAAAACTGCGTATTCCCGCATACACTATCGAGTGCGGTGCGGATAGTCTCACGCACCCCATAAAAAACCTGAAGAATGTTAAAAAATGCTTTAAAGCTTTAAAAATATTTACGGAAAAATATGGAAAATAAATTTATGCAAGCCGCGCTGAAATGTGCGGAAAAAGCGCTGGAAGAAGGCGAGGTTCCCATTGGCGCGGTAGTGGTATCCGACGGCAAAATAATTTCACGCGGTCACAACCGTCGCACGAAAAGACAGGTTGCCACAGCCCACGCTGAAGTGGAAGCCATAGAAAAAGCGTGCAGAAAATTAAAAAGCTGGCGTATACCCGAGTGTGAAATTTACGTAACGCTTGAACCTTGCCCTATGTGTATGGGCGCAATGCTTAACGCACGCATAAAAAAAGTATATTTCGGCGCATATGAGGGTAAGGGGCGTTCTCTGACGGCACAGCTTGCGGCGGCAAATCTGGTTAATCATACAATAGAAGTTGAAGGCGGAGTTATGGAAAAAGAGTGTGCCGAAATTCTTTCCTCGTTCTTTGCGTCGATGCGCGAAAGAACAAAAAAGGAAAATCAGTGACACAAAAAAGTCTTTAAATTTTACAGTTTATTTAAGTTGACTTTTAACTGTCGTTCATAATACAATAATTAGGCTGTTTGAATTTAATGTATTGTGAAAGTAATGGGAGAGGGTAAACTCTCTTTATATACTAAAGTAAAATCGGAGGAATTTAAAACCCAAATGATTAACCACGGCAACGAAATTAAAATTTTCACCGGCAACTCCAACAGACCTCTTGCAGAAGCAATAGCTGCTAAACTTGATACTTCGCTCGGTCAGATGGAGGTCACACACTTTTCAGACGGAGAAATTTACGTCCGCTTTGACGAATCAATCCGCGGTAAGGACGTGTTCCTGATTCAGTCCACAAGCTACCCCGTAAATGCAAACCTTATGGAGTTGCTTATTATGATTGACGCGGCTAAGCGTGCTAGCGCCGGAAGAATTACCGCCGTTATGCCTTACTTCGGTTATGCCCGTCAGGACAGAAAGGCGCGCTCGCGCGAGCCTATAACCGCTAAACTCGTTGCCAACTTAATCACGTCCGCAGGTGCGGACAGGGTTCTTACTATGGATCTGCACTGCCTGCAGATTCAGGGCTTTTTTGATATTCCGCTGGACAACCTCGTCGGCGGACCTACGCTGTATAATCACTTTAAGCCCAAGGTTGACGATAACTTCGTAGTCGTATCTCCCGATATCGGTTCCGTTGCTAGGGCGAGAAAGGTCGCGGCGCGTATGGACGCTAAAATGGCGATTATTGACAAACGCCGCCCCAAGGCGAACGTTATGGAGGTTATGAACATTATCGGCGACGTCAAAGGTAAAAACTGCCTTATGATCGACGATATGATTGATACCGCAGGTACGATAGTTCAGGGTGCAAAGGCTTTAAAGGAAGCCGGTGCAAAAGAAATTTACGCATGCTGTTCTCACGGCGTTCTATCGGGTCCGGCAATTGAACGTCTTGCAGATTCGCCTATAACCGAGCTTGCAATGCTCGATACAATTAACATTCCGAAGGAAAAAATGCTGCCGATATTCAAAATGATTTCCACGGCGCCTATATTTGCCTCGGCAATAGAAAACGTTTATCTGGACAGACCTATGTCAAAAATCTACGACTGATAAAATACGCCACAGCAAGCTGTGGCGTTTAACTTAAAAGGACGCTATGAAAATTATAGTAGGCTTAGGCAACCCCGAAGAAAAATATTTAAAGACTTTCCACAATATGGGCTATATTGCAGTTGGCGACGTTGCGGACAAACTAGGCGTAAAGTTTAAAAAGAAGGAGTGTGAAGCCTTCGTTGCAGAAGCTAACGTCAACGGAGAAAAGGTCATTCTTGCCCGTCCCATAACTTATATGAACAACAGCGGCAGGGCTGTAAAGCAGCTTCTCGCCAAGTACCGAGCTTCAGCGGAAGATTTGGTGATAATTTACGACGATTATGATATACCAAAAGGCTCGGTAAGGATCCGTCCTTCGGGCAGTGCCGGCACGCACAACGGTATGCGTTCGGTTATAGCCGAAATAAACACGTCGGCGTTTGCAAGAATACGCATAGGTATACGCGACAGCGAAATAAACATTCCCATAATAAATTATGTTCTGTCCGAAGTTAAAAGGGAAGACTATGAGCTGTTTATATCCGCTTGCGGCAGGGCGGCGGACGCCGCTATCGCACTTGCAAACGGTGAAAGCGTGGAAAACGTAATGACCAAATACAACGGCTGAATTAAGCAGAAACACGGTAAATATTTTGAAAGAAAACTTTTTTAATTACCGCAATTTACAGGGCGGATATTCCGCGCTTGAAAACGACATCCGCCTCGGCACGCCGACGGCGGTTTTCGGCGTATCGGAGCCGCACAAGTATTTGCTTGCTTCTATGACGGAGGGCAAAACCTTATACGTTACGGCGGATGCGGTTTCGGCAGGTAAAGCTTTTGCTTCAATTTTAGCGCTGTCAGGCAAAAAATGCGTTCAGCTTTGCGCCAAGGATGAAGTTATATTATATAAAGACGCACTTTCAAAAGATGCGATTTTTAAACGGCTTACGGCAATTCACGCCCTTTTGCACGGTGCGGATATTGTAGTAGCCGATATAGAAGCGGTAATGCAGCTTTTTCCTGCGCAAATTCAGAGCATCGATTTAACCGTCGGCGGCGAATGCGAATATCCGTCGTTACCGCAAAAGCTCGTTCAAATGGGGTATACGCGTGAGTATTCAGTAGAAAGTAAGGGAACGTTCGCGGTGCGCGGCGACATATTAGACGTATTCCCCGTAAACAGCGAAAACCCCGTGCGTGTAGATTTTTTCGGCGACACAATTGAAAGAATACGCCCTTACGATTCCGTCAGCGGTGAACGGCTTGAATGTGTTGAAGCTATATCTGTAATTGCCGCAACCGACGCGGTTTATAGTAATGAAGATATACATGCGGTAAAAGCGGAGGTTGCAAAGTGTCTTAAAACCTGTGTGGATACTGCAGCGTTCCGCCGAGCGAAGGCTATTTCGGAGGAGATTTTTTTAAAGCTTGATTCGGGTGCGCCTTTTGCCGGCGCTTCGTTTGTAATGCCGCTTTTAAGCTCGGCGCGTACAATTTTCGGATTACTGAACAAGGATACGCGAATAATTTTTGACGAATGTAAGCTTATAAACGACGCAATGACGGGCTTGTACCGTGAACATTCTGAGCGCGTGCGCGAACTTGTAAAGGGCGGCGAAGCGTTTGATTTCAGCTTAAACCAGCTTGTTCCGCCGGAATTGCTTTGTGAAGGTTTTAAAAACCACCGTTGTGTTGCATTGCAGACTTTTACTTCAAGCACGCAGTTTTTTAAGCCTTTAAAAACTTATAATTTCAATTCTTCTCCTGCGCCGTCGTATCTTAACGCAATGCCGCAGCTCGTGACTGATTTAAAAAATTGGCTTTCAAACGGTTACAGGGTTTTAATTTTTACGGGCGGCGTTCAGCGTACGGAAAGATTGTCGGAAATTTTATCCGACGAATATATGCCTGTTTATCCCGTTCCTGACGTGCTTGAAGCGCTGCACGGAATCTCCATTACTTCGGAAGAGCTTTCACGAGGTCTTATTATTCACGAAAGCAAACTAGTGATTCTCGGCAGCAGCGATTTATACACAAAAGCCGTCACGAAACGGATACGCAAAAAGCGCGGAGATATGTTTGCCGCGCCTGAAATCGGTGACTATGCCGTACACGAGAAACACGGCGTCGGCAGAATTACCGGAACGAAAAAGATTGAAACGACTGACGGGATAAAAGAGTACGTCGCTATAGAATACCGCGGTGGAGACGTTTTGTACGTTCCCGTAGAGCAAATGGACGTCCTGTCAAAATACGTCGGCGAGGGCAATCCGTCATTATCTAAAATCGGCGGTGCGGAGTTTGACAGAGTCAAGGAAAGGGTAAAGCGTTCCATCCGCGCGCTTGCTTTCGACTTGAAAAAGCTTTATGCCGAGCGCGGCGAAAAGCACGGTTACCGTTTCCCTGAAAACACGGTAATGATGCAGGAGTTTGAGGATGCTTTCGTCTATGAGGAAACTCCCGACCAGCTTGCCTCTATTGATGAAATTAAAGCAGATATGTGTTCAGAAAAGGTTATGGACAGGCTTTTGTGCGGCGACGTAGGTTACGGCAAAACAGAGGTCGCGCTTCGCGCAGTATACCTATGCATACTAGGCGGCAAGCAGGCGGCGCTTATGTGTCCTGGTACAGTTCTTTCCGAACAGCACTTTAATACCGCGCTTGAACGCTTCAATGACTTCGGCGTACGCGTTGAAAAATTGAACCGGTTTAAAACGCCGAAACAACAGCAGGAAACCTTAAAGCGCCTTGCAAACGGCGATATAGACTTTGTTATCGGCACGCACAGACTTTTATCCGATGACGTTAAATTTTACGATTTGGGACTTTTGGTTCTGGACGAGGAACAGCGCTTCGGTGTCGAACATAAAGAAAAAATCAAGAACGTTAAATCAAATATTGACTGCCTTACAATGACGGCTACGCCCATTCCGCGTACGCTTCACATGTCGCTTGCGGGGATCAGGGATATAAGCACTATAAACACTCCTCCACAAAAGCGTTTGCCCGTTCAGACGTACGTCGTTGAGGAAACTGAAACGCTTATCCGCGACGCGTGCATAAGGGAGCTTTCGCGCGGAGGTCAGGTGTTTATACTTTATAACAGGGTAGAAACCATATCCTCGTTTGCGGCAAGAATAGCAGAAATAGTGCCAGAAGGCAGGGTTTGTTACGCTCACGGCAGAATGGAAAGAGATATGCTTGAAAACAGCGTGTTCTCGTTCTATCGCGGAGAAAAAAACATTCTCGTAACTACTACGATAATAGAAAACGGTATAGATTTACCTAATGCCAACACGATAATCGTAATCGACTCGGACAGACTGGGCATTTCCCAGCTTTACCAGCTTCGCGGAAGAGTGGGCAGAGGGTCGCGGCTTGCGCAGGCATATTTCACTTTCAAGCCGGAAAAGGTTTTAACTTCCGATGCGGCGGAAAGGCTTAAAGCCATTATGCAGTTTACTGAACTCGGCTCCGGCTTTAAAGTTGCTATGCGCGATTTGGAAATCCGCGGCGCGGGAAACGTTTTGGGTGCGGAACAGCACGGGCATATGGATAAAGTCGGTTATGAATTGTATTCAAAGCTTTTAAAGGAAGAATTGACCGGCGAAAGCTCGTTTACTGCCGAGCTTGACATTAAAGCTACTGCTTACATACCCGAAGCTTACATAGAATCGAACGCAGGCAGAATGGATTGCTATAAGCAAATTGCCGAAATAAGAACGGTAGAAGACTATAAACGCGTTTGTCTATCTATAGAGGATAATTACGGACCTATGCCCGACGAGGTGTTAAATCTTCTTATAATAGCAGTTTTGAAATCTTATGCTGCTAAATTCAACGTTAAAAAGATAAGCGTTGACGGTACTGAAGGTTCGCTAGAGCTTCCGTCTATAAATTCTTTGAAGGATAGCGGACTTACCGCCGCGCTTGATAAATATTCTGGAAAAGTTAAACTTTCTATGGCTAAAGTTCCGCTTATTATATTTGCGCCTCACCGTATTCCGTCCAAGACTATGCTTGAAATGACAAAATTTTTAAAATTTGCGTTAAGTTTTTAAGTAAATTTTGCTAAAAAAGTTTGCTATTGCTTTGCAAATATTATATAATTGTATGTGGTGATTTATTGTCACTGAAAAGCAGGAGAAAACTTTATGAAGAAAAAGAGAGTGGCAGTCGCCGCATTAGCTTCATGTATAGCCCTTTCGGCAGCGTTTGCCGGTTGTTCGCTTGTATCAACGAATAACCGCCGCGATATGGAACAGGTTATTGCAACCGTAAACATTTCGCAGGCGGACAAGCTTCCTAAAGAGCTGGCGGAATATAAGTCCGCTATAAACACAACTTCCATTTTAAAAAGGGAGTTGGTTTCGTACTTTTTAAACGTCGGATATTCGTATGTTACGAATAACGGAATGACGTACGAGCAGACTTTTAATATGCTCGTTGATGCGCTTATAGATAACGCCGTGCTTACGCAGTATTGCACGTTGGAGCTTTTGGCTGCGGATGAAACTAAAACGCTTTCGGAATTCAACGCTTGTAAAAACGACGTTGAAAAATACGTCTATTTACTCGGCGGTGAGGATAGCGACGACGTGCGTCTTGCAAAGTATTCGTTGCTTTCGTCGCTCAACTCGGCAATAGACAATAACGAACAAACCTTGATTGACGAAGACGACGGTTACGAGGGTACCGATACCAGAACGACGCCTACAAACCTCAATACCGAACAGGACGATTATTATCCCGGCAAGGAAGAGGGCAAGCTTGATTATAACGTTTATACGGGTTATAAAAATTATCTTCTTTCGGACAGCGGTTCATATAAGGACGATGCAATCGAAGGAACCACGAGAACGACCCGTATAAAGGCTTACAATACATTTATCAGTAACCTCAGTAATAACTATCTCATCGATGAGGATGAGGATTTGACTGATATTTGGTCTATAAAATATATTCAGACGGAATATCTCAATCAGCTTAAATCAAGGGTTATAAATAAGTATTACGAAGTTTATGAAGAGCAGCAGGAAGAAGCCTTAAAGAACGGCGAAGAAGCTTACGCATACGTTCAGAGCGAATACGAAAATCTTTTAAAGGCTCAGACGGACAGCTATAACGCATCGTCCTCGGCTTTTGAAACGGCTATGGGCAGCATGTCGTCAAATTCTTTTATTCTTTACAGCCCCGATACGACAGACAGCGACCTGTTTGACGGAACCAATAACGGTTCGTTCGGTTTCGTTTACAATATT
Organism: uncultured Clostridia bacterium; assembly: GCA_947175515.1. Taxonomy (GTDB): domain Bacteria; phylum Bacillota; class Clostridia; order Christensenellales; family Borkfalkiaceae; genus Coproplasma. The sequence continues at coordinate 15,555 of CAMWNA010000045.1, forward strand.
CTGCTTCCATTTAATGCTAAACAAAGCGCACAGCTTTCAGAGCTTAACAGCATTTTAAGCGCTGACGACGATAAAAACGCTTACTATATTGCAAGGAACGAGCTTCTTAGAGGAATATCGACGAC
>CAMWNA010000046.1 GCA_947175515.1 uncultured Clostridia bacterium
CAGTTGCGCTCCGCCGCCTTATTACGTTTCAAAAACATACTCAAATAATTTTAAATGCGGTTAAAAATTTTGCTTTTCGCCGTTATCGCTTTGTTTGAATTCGTCAGGTATAAGCAGATCGCCGTTGGAATTTACCAGTGCGGCATCCTCTTTAAGCCCTGCAATGTAAGCAAAATACTGTTCCTCGGTAATCTTAGCTATTTTCTTCTTTTTTTTGCCCATAACGTTCCTCCGCTGAGTTTGATATTATTATGCGCGTGGAGCAAGGAATTTATACTGCTTAAAAGCAATCCGTCGTATTGTGTGAATTAGTAATTTTATACATTTATGTATAAATTATACAATGAATATTCATTGAAATTGCGCGTTTCAAGCCCGTCGGAAGGCGGTTTTTCGCTACCTTTCAAACCTTGGAGTAACAGCTACACCCCCTAATATCCCCGATCTAACCGCAAAAAAATTAAAAAAACGCCAAAAAATTCATATATTTATATTTACTTTTTTATAAATTTGGTGTACACTATATAAAGACCACTCTGTTTACATAAACTCTTTTTTATAAGAGCTTGCTACAATTTTTATTTATAAAACCAAAGAGGTGCAAAATGGCATTCGGAAAAACGAATCCCCCCATGGACGGCGGGGAGCAAATCCCTAAGAAAGCGGATATAATTCTCAGGGCGAATCAGGATATTTCGATTAAACAGGACGAGCTTATCCGTCAGACCAAGCTTTCGAACTCGCGCATTGACGCGGCGCTCGAGCTTTTCCAGAAAAATATGCAGGAAACTGCGAACTTCACAAAGCAGACGGCGGAAATGTTCAACCGCCTGCAAAGCGAAAACAACGCGCTGCGGCAGGAGCTTTTGTATCTTGCAAAGCAGAGCGAAAACATTTACGCGGGACTTGCCGACAAAATTTCGGAGCTTACCGAACAGGCGCGTAACAGGGAAAACGCCTACGCAGGACTTGCCGACAAGGTAAACGACCTTGCCGAACAGAACAGGAACGGCGACAGGGCTTACACCGTGCTGATTGACGGACTTACCGAGCTTTCCGAACAGACCAAGCGCAGCGAGGGCGACTATTCCGAGCTGTTGGTCAGAATTTCCGAGCTTGCTGACAGAACGAAGAGTTCCGAAGAAGCTTATACTCAGCTTTGCGACAAGCTTGACGGCTTCGGCGAGCAGACAAAGCGCAACGAAATTGCTTACGCCGAGCTTTCCGATAAAATCAACGACGTTGCGGAACAGTCTCACCGCACGGATAACACTTATACGGATTTAGCTTTTAAAATTGCAGATATTTCCGAACAGAACAAGCGCACAGAAAACGCGTGTCTGGAGCTTTCTGACAAAATTATAGACCTTACCGAGCGTTCAAGACGCGGCGAAGGCGCTTATCTCGACATAAACGACAAAATCGAAGTCGTCAGCGACAAAATCGAAACGGTTTCCGAGCGTATTGAAAGAATCGGCGAGGACAACCTCCGCGCCCAGTACGCTGCGGCAGCCGCCGCAGCGGCAAACCCTACGCCTGCGGCTCAACCCGTTATGCCCGTGCAGACTGTTGTTAAAGAGCAGGTTGAAATCGACTACGACAAGCTTGCCGAAAAGATTGCCGAACTCACCGTGCGCGAGGTTATTTCACCCGACTTAATCGCAAGCAAGGTTGCAGAACAGGTTGTAATTCCCGACAGCTTTGAAAGCAAAGCGATTATCGACGAGGAAAAGATTGCAAGCGAAGTCGTTTCGCGTATTAATCTGCACTTGAACGACGAGGGCAAGGAGGTTGCCGTAAACCTCAACGTGGATCTGGACGAGGACAAAATCGCGCGCAACGTGCTTGCCGGCATAAATTTGGGACTTGCGGACGAAAGACCCGTCGCCCAGACGGTTGCCCAGCCCGTTGACGTGGAAATCGACGAAGAAAAAATTGCCCGTCTTGTTTCTGACAATATCAATATCGGGCTTGACGAGGATAAAATCGCCCGTCAGCTTGCAGACATAATAAAGGAAGAAGGCATAGTCTATTCTGAAGCTGCGCCTGCGTCGGCGGTTGCAGCAGTTCCCCTCAACATCGACGAGGAAGAGCTTGCGGACAGAATCGCACTCAAAGTAGGTTCTCTTAAATCCGAAGACTTTGAAATTATCGTCGACGACGAGGGCTGTTCGTCCATTTCAAAGGACATCTGTGATAAATTAGACTATTCTATGATTTCTGACGCGGTTGCCGAAAAACTGCGTTACGCGCTCGATCTTGCGGCTGCCAACGAACCCGATTACGAGGAAATGGCGGCGAGAATAAGCGAAAAAATCACCGTTGCGGGCATTAACGAGGACGCTATTGCGGATAAAGCCGCGGCAGTGCTTTCAAACTATCTGCCCGACTTCGACACCGACGAAATTGCGGATAAGGTTATGAACGCGGTTATCGACGTTCTGAACGCTCAGCTTTCGTCTATGACGATGCCGCAGATTGACAACGACGCTATCTGCAACACCATTACGGATAGAATTATAGAATCACAGGCAGACCACGATTACGACATAGTAATCGACGAGGACGGCATCGGTAAAATTACCGAGCTCGTTGCCGAAGAGGTTGAAAAGGGCTCGGCAGAGCGCTTTGCCAAGGTTGAAGAATCCATTGCCGGCATTAAAGAAATGCTTGAAAACGGCGGCTTCACCGCAACCGAAGGCGAAGAGGTTCAAGGCGAAGAAATTGCTAAGCTTGAAGAAGCGATTGCGGAAATCAAGAGTATGCTTGAAAACGGCGTAGTTGCGACCAACAGTCAGCCTGCCGATATTTCACAGGTAGAGGGCGCACTTGCGGAGATAAAGGAGCTTTTGGAAAGCGGCAGCGAAACCGTTCCCGATTCGGAAAGCGAAACCTCGGCTGACATTGCCCAGCTTGAAAACGCCATAAACGAAATTAAGGAAATGCTTGCCAGCGGCGTAGTCGTTTCCAACTCTACCGCAACCGAAATTGCGGCTTCCACGGCGGTTTACGAAGAACCCGTTGTCGAGGAGGAAGAACCTTTAATCACCGTCAGCGACTTGGTTGCAGGTAACGCACCCGCAGTCGAGGAAGAAGAGGAAGAAGAGGACGACAGACCCGAACGCGATATAGACGATTCGGACGATATGGACGACGAGCTTATGCCCGGCAGCGAAATGGGCGGCGTCGACTTTGCGAATATGATGAAGTATAACAGAAGCTTCATTGCAAGAATTATCCAAAGCCCCGACGAATATAAGCAGTATTACGGCTCAGTAAAGCACGCGCTTCTGTCGTACAAAAAAGTAAATTCCAACATCGCTTGGGGCGCCGAGCGTTTCAATAAGGGCAGGGAAACGATTGCACGTTTTAAAATACGCGGTAAGACGCTTTGCCTGTATCTTGCGCTTGACCCTAACGCATACAAGACCTCGGTTTATCACCACCTTGACGCTACCGACAATAAGTCTATGGCAGGTACGCCGATGATGGTTAAAATAAAGAGTGCGCTCGGCGTTAAGAAAGCGATAAGACTTATCGACGAAATGCTGGAAGCGCGCGGCGCGGAAAAGAGATTCGTTCCCGAGCGCGACTATGCGGCGATGTATCCTTACGAAACCATTGAAGAACTAATTGAAGACGGTATCGTAAAAGACGTAAGAAAGAAAAAGTAAACGTAAGAAAATGAACTGCGGGGGTTGATTTTATCAACCCCCCGTTTAATGTAACAGACTGAATACGGAGATATAAATTTGGAAAACGTAAACAACGAAAGGCGCGGTGAAAGGAAGTTCCGCACCCCTAAAAGAAACGGTGACAAAACCACCAAAGGCTCAAACGCAGCTAATTTTTCGGAAAATTCGGAAAACAAAAAGAATATTAAACGTACGGACGGCAAAAAATCCCGTCCGCAGGAAAAACCTCAGAAACCGCAGAAACCGCGCAAGCAGTCCGCACCTGAAAAAACAGGCAAAAAAATCAAGCGCGGCGCTAAGCCCGTAAAGATTGTGTTTTTAGGCGGCGTAGGCGAAATCGGCAAAAATATGACGGCTATAGAATGCGGCGACGATATTATAATAATCGACGCCGGCGCAATTTTTCCCACAGAGGAGACCCCCGGAATCGATTTAATCGTTCCCGATATAACCTACCTCGTCGAAAATAAGCGCAAGGTCCGCGCACTCGTTTTAACGCACGGACACGAGGACCATATCGGCGGCGTGCCGTATCTTTTAAAGGAGCTTAAGGTTCCCGTTTACGGCACCAAGCTCACGCTTGCTTTGGTTGACAGCAAGCTCAGAGAACACCGCATAAACGACACTAAGCAAGTCACCGTAACTACGGGACACAGCCTGCAAATCGGCTGTTTCAAAATCCGTTTCGTAAATGTAAACCACTCTATTGCAGGCTCGCTCGCGCTCGCTATTGAAACGCCTCAGGGCGTAATTTTCCACAGCGGCGACTTCAAGATAGATCTGACCCCCGTCGCAGGCGAACCTATTGATTTAAAGACGATATCCGATATCGGCGCGCAGGGCGTGCTTTTGTATATGGGCGAAAGCACGAATATAGAACGGCAGGGCTTTACGATGAGCGAAACGACCGTCGGTGCAACGTTGGACAGGCTGTTTGCGGAAAATTCCGAACGGCGGTTAATCGTCGCTACGTTCGCTTCAAACGTTCACCGCCTGCAGCAAATCGTAGACGTTGCCGTCAAGCACAAGCGTAAGGTTGCGCTGTCCGGACGGAGCATGTTGAACGTAGTTGAAGCTGCGGAAAAGATAGGCGAAATACACATTCCCGAAGGCGCGCTCATAGACATATCGCGCATTAAAAATATGCGCGATAACGAGATCGTCGTTGTTTCCACGGGCAGTCAGGGCGAACCGATGAGCGCTTTGACGCGTATGGCAAACGGCGACAGCTCGCAGGTAACCATAGGCGAAAACGACACGGTAATAATTTCCGCTTCGCCCATCCCCGGCAATGAAAAACTCGTATACAGGGTAATAAACAACCTTTACAGGAAGGGCGCTTCCGTCGTGTATGAAAGTCTTGAAAATATCCACGTTTCGGGTCACGCCTGTCAGGAAGAGCATAAAATAATGCACACGCTGTTAAAACCCAAGTACTTTATTCCGGTGCACGGCGAATACCGCCACTTGAAAAAGCACGGACAGCTTGCCCAGCAGCTTGGCATGACGGAAAACAGAATTTTTATTCCCGATATAGGCAACTGTATCGAAGTAACCCAAAACGGCTTACGCCGCGCAGGCGATATTTCCGCCGGCTCGCGCCTTATAGACGGCGAGGGCATCGAGGACGAAAAGGCGAGCGTAGTAATAGACGACAGGCGCAAGCTTTCAGAAGAAGGACTTTTCATTATTTCAGTCGCCGTACAGAACGGCGAAGTGGTAGGGGAGCCTGCCATAAATTCGCGCGGCTTTGTGTTTGATTTCCACCGCGACTACAACAGGGAAATGCGCGAAGTAATTTTGCGTGCGATAGACGGTTACGATTTATCGCGCGGCAGTGTTGACGAGCTGAAAAGAGTAATAAAGCGCAATTTCTTAAATTATCTGATACGTAAAACGAGGCAGTCTCCGATGGTCGTGCCCGTCGTGGTTGAAATATGAAATTCGGCTACGCACATATGAATACCGCCGCAGGCGAACGCAGCACGCCTACCGCGCAGTTCAACCGTCCTGCGGTAAGCGGAAAAATTTCCGCGCTGCGCCAAAGCGCGTTCGAACGGCAAATTCCCACCGCGGACGACGAAACGTTGAATTTTTTAATAACCCTTCTTTCCGCATATCAGCCTGAAAACATATTGGAGTTAGGCACCGCGATTGGAATTTCGGGTGCGACGATGCTGGATATATGCAAAACTGCTCACTTAATCACGGTTGAGCGCGACTCTGCTTTCTTTGCGGAAGCGGCTGAAAATTTTTCCGCGCTCGGCTTTAGTGAACGCGTTACTCAACTTTGCGGCGACGCCGGCGAAGTTATAGACGCGCTTGAAACGGAATTCGATTTTATATTTTTGGACTGCGCCAAGGTTCAGTATATAAAATACCTGCCGCGGCTTAAAAATCTGTTAAAATCCGGCGGCGTACTTCTTGCGGACGACGTGCTGCTTTTCGGCTGGCTCACGGGCGAAACGCCCGTTCCCGATAAGCGCAAAATGCTATATACGCATATTAAAGAATACGTCGACGCGGTGACTGCGGATAAAGATTTAACCACGACGATAATAAACCTCGGCGACGGACTTGCGCTCAGTGTAAAAAAATAGATTTCGTAGCTTCGTCGTCAATGCGCATAGACCAAACGTAAACGTGCTTCGTCCGCCGCTATTTTGGGCGTAAGCGAAGAATTTCAAAACAATTCAACGAAAAATTTCTAAAAGTATGAAAGTCGAACTTTTAGCCCCTGCGGGCAATTTTGAAAAACTTAAAACGGCGTTTTATTTCGGCGCAGACGCGGCGTATATCGGTGGCAAGGATTTTTCTCTTCGCTCCTTTGCCGATAATTTTACGCGCGGCGAGTTGCAGGAAGCAGTGAAATACGCGCACTCGCTGAATAAAAAAGTCTACGTGACCGCAAACATTTTTGCAAAAAATAAGGACTTGCCCCTCTTGGAAGATTACTTTGCATTCTTGCAAAGCGCTGGCGCGGACGCGGCAATCGTATCCGACAGCGGCGCAATCTACGCGGCAAAAAAAGCCGCGCCCAAGCTTGATATACATATTTCCACTCAGGCGAATTTGACCAACAAGTACGCGGTAAAATTCTGGCGCGATACAGGCGCGACGCGCGCAATTTTAGCGCGCGAATTGTCGCTTGAAGAAATTGCGGAAATTCATTCCTTCGTTCCCGAAATCGAGCTTGAAGCCTTCGTTCACGGCGCAATGTGCATTTCTTATTCAGGCAGGTGCCTATTATCCGACTACCTTGCAAACCGCCCTTCCAACCGAGGCGAATGCGTGCAGGCATGCCGCTGGAACTACCAGATAAGAAAAAAGGATGAACGTTCGGACAGCGGTTGGCTGGATATGCAGGAGGACGGGCACGGCACGTTCATTTTGAATTCAAAAGATTTAAATATGTCCGCGCATTTAAAAGAGCTTGAAAAAGCCGGCGTCAATTCATTTAAGATTGAAGGCAGAATGAAGTCGGAATACTACCTTGCAACGGTGATAAACGCTTACAGACGCTGCATTGACGGCGGCTTCAACAATATTGTCGAGCGTGAGCTTTTAACCGCCGCACACCGCGACTACACGACGGCGTACGCACTGGGTGAAAATAAAAACACAGTCAACTATTCCGACTCTCAGGCTAAGGGCGACTGCGACTATATTGGTAATGTTCTTGCTTGCGAAAACGGCTTTGCAACGGTTGAAATGCGCGGCCGCTTCAAGGTCGGGGATATTTTGGAAGTGTTATCCCCTTCGGAAAATTTCAAAAAAACGTTCACCGTGGAACTTGCTTACACAAGCGCAGATGAACAAGTGAACGACTGTAAACTCGTACAGGAAAAATATAGAATTCCCTGCCCGTATCAATTAAACGCAGGCGATATTTTAAGGCGCAGAAAATGAATTACGAAGTGAAAAACGTCTACGGCAAAACCTTGTCGAAAAAAATTACGGTAAGCGTTACGGGATCAAAAAGCATAACCGCGCGCGCATACCTTCTTGCGGCTATTGCAAACGGTGAAAGCACGCTTTACGGTGTAAGTCTTTCGGACGACTGTAATACCTTTTTGAACTGCCTTAAAGCTTTGGGCATACCTTGCAGCGCCGACGGCGCTACCGTAAAAATTCAGGGCTGCGGAGGCAGACTTGAAAAAAAGTATGCGGAAATAAACGTCGGTTCGGCAGGTACGGCGGCGCGTTTTCTGCCTGCCTTTCTTGCTTTTCAGGACGGCGAATATAAAATAGACTGTTCTGCACAGATGAAAGCGCGCCCCATTGCGCCGCTTATCAGCACGCTTGAAAATTTAGGCGCCAGCTTTACTTTTCTTGAAAAGCAGAATTGCTTTCCCTTTATAATTAAGGGCACGGCTTCGCCGAAATCTCACGTATCCGTCAACATAGGCGAAAGCAGCCAGTTTTTGTCCGCATTGCTGATTTCCGCGGTCTGCGCGAAAAATCCCGTAAAAATTACGGTTGAAGGCAGCCACGGTTTAAGCTACGTCAATATGACTGCGGATATGCTGTGGTCGTTCGGCGCAGACGTGAAAGAAGAATGCGGCGCGTACTCGGTTGCAGGCAAATGCACGGCAAAGAAATACGATATAGAACCCGACCTTTCCGCAGCTTGCTACTTTTACGCAATGAACAAAATTCTCGGCACGAATATAAGCGTTAAGGGCGTAATGCCGCACAGTATGCAGGGCGACGCTAAGTTTATAGAAATATTGAAAACCTTTAACGGCGGCAAAATTGATATGTCCGCATTTTCAGACCAAGCCTTAACGCTTGCCGCAATCGCGCCGTATTTGAAGGAGCCGACCGATATATGCAATATTGCGCATATCCGCAAGCAGGAATGCGACCGCATTTCGGCAATCTGCAAAAACCTTTCCGCGCTCGGCGTTAAAACGGAGGAGAGGGCGGACGGCGTAAAAATTTATCCGTCAATGCCCAAGCCGGCAATTATTCAGACCTTCGGCGACCACCGCGTGGCAATGAGCTTCGCGCTTACGGGGCTTCGCTGCGACGGCGTAATTATAGAGGACGCCGAAGTCTGTTCAAAGACGTTTAAGGACTTTTTTGACGTATTAAGTGAAATTTGTGTAAAACTGGCGGATAATAACTGAAATTTACTTTACTTTTTAAATTAATAGTCTATAATATGTAATATATTTTTATTACATTTTACTCGGTGATTAATTGGAGCTTGTTAAAATTACTTTCGGCACGTCGCTGTTTTACTACTTATATCTGGTGCTGTGTGTAGGCGCGTTTCTCGGTCTGTATTTTCTTTTGCGTAAAAAGTCGCGGAAAGTTCAGTACTGGGTGCTTTTCGGAATACTTGCCTTTAACTTCGTTCTGCATTTTGTAAAGCTTTGTTTCCCCCAGTATATAGAAAAGGGTTTTCCTGCAGTCATAAGGAAATGCTCGTTTGAAAACATCTGCGCGGTCAGCACGATGGTTTTCCCTTTTATGTTTATATCCAAAAGCAAAGCCTGCAAGGACTATATGTTCTACATCGGCTTAGTCAGCGGAATTTTGGGCTGTTCCGCGCCTATGCCCGTAAAGGGATTGGAGTTCTATCAGCTTGAAGTCATACGTTACTATATCTGTCACGCAAGTATCTGGATAGTTCCGCTTTTAATGGTTATGTTCGGGCTTCACACCCTCGACTACCGCAGAATATGGAAAGCCTTTGCAATTTATTTCCTCGTTCTCGGCGTAATAATCGTAAACGAAATTATACTCATAAGAATAGGCTGGGTTGCAACAGACTCACTCGAAGAATTTTTCAATCCCTCCAACCGCGATATGGGTTACGCTATCGGTGTGCCCGAGGAAATGCGGGGCGTTGCAAAATATATTCTTTGGCTTACGCCCAAAGCGTGGAAGGACCCCTACGTTCCGATACTTTGGGAATTCTTCCCCGTGGTAATTTTAGGCGGACTGTACGCGCTTTTGATTTCGCTTATCTGGGAGCACGAGCATTTCAAAAAAGATATGATTGCTCTTTGGAAGAATATCGTAATTTTATGGGGCAGATTCAAAGCTAATTTTAAAAATGACGGAGAAGCTTCCGACGGCGGATATACCGACGCGGACGACTTTGACGAAAAAACCGCCTCGGCGGACGGGCAGGACGAATAGACGAATAATGCGGTCGGTAATTTTTAAGCCGACCGTTTTTATTTTGCTTTTAAAAGTCAATATGCTATAATAAAGGTATGGAAAGGATAATAATTCATTCCGATTTAAATAATTTTTACGCCACCGTCGAAAAGACGCTTAACCCTGAGCTTTGCGGAAAACCAGTAGCAGTCTGCGGAAGCAAGGAGGAGCGGCACGGAATAGTTCTTGCCAAAAGCGAGGAAGCTAAAAAACTCGGCGTTAAAACGGGCGAAGCAATTTGGCAGGCTAAGCGCAAGTGCCCTGATTTAATCTGCGTTCCGCCGCATTTCGATACGTATATAAGCTATTCCCAAAAGGTACGCGCCGTTTACGCAAGATATACCGATTTGATTGAAAGCTACGGCATTGACGAATGCTGGCTTGACGTATCTTCAAGCACGCTTTTATTCCCCGAATACGACGGCGAAAAGTACGTTGTATCCGAGGACGGCGTAAAGCATTATACCGACGGGTTTTTAAGGCATCTTGGCGACGTTATCCGTAACGCCGTAAAAAGCGAGCTTGGCGTAACCGTTTCCTGCGGCGTTTCATTTAATAAGGTCTACGCAAAGCTCGGCTCGGACTTGAAAAAGCCCGACGGCACTTCTGTAATTTCAGCCGTGCATTACAAACAGATTATCTTCGGCTTGCCGGTAGAGGAACTGTTATTCGTCGGCAAAGCCACGGGTGAGAAGCTGAAAACTATGGGTATAACAACTATAGGCAGACTTGCCGCCGCCGACGACGGATTGATAATCAAGACCTTTGGTAAGGTCGGGCAAAATCTTTTAAAGAACGCGCGCGGCGAGGATACGGATCCGGTCCGCCATATGGACGACAAGCGCGAAATGAAGTCTATCGGCAATTCCTGCACGTACGCATATGACGTGACTAATTTAAAGCGCGTAGAGCGGCTTTTATACGTGCTTTCTGAAAGCGTTGCGGCACGGCTCAGGGAATCCGGTCAGGGGCTTGCGGATACCGTACACCTCTGGGTGCGCGATTCGAACTTAAACGATTTTTCCGTGCAGAAAAAAGTGCGCCATACCGCACTGTGCGGTGAAATCGCACAGCACGCGTTTGCGTTGTTTAAAGAAAACGTAAAGCCGCCTTTTAAGGTGCGTTCGCTCGGCGTAACAGTTTCGGGGTTCGATAACGGCAAGTCGCAGATAACCTTTGACGAAGCTTGCGGTAAATATAAAAAGCTTGAAGCGGTTGAGCGCTGCGTGGACGAAATACGCAAAAAGCACGGCTACGATAAGCTGCAGCGCGGAATAGTTGCGGAGGATCCGCACGAGATGCGCAACGATATAAAAAGCACGCATCTTATCAAACCTGCCAAAATCGACTATCCGGACGTAGAAAAGCCAAGCCCCGACGGCAAAGGTTAAATTCAGATAAGCTGTGCTACTTACACACATAATCAACCGTGATAGATAATTTTTTCAAATTAATTTGACAGTTATCAAAAAAATTTATATAATTTTTATGTAAAAATTAATAGGAGTACTTAAAAGATGAACTTACCCGAGAGGTTCGGCGAAAACGTTTTCAACGACAGCGTTCAGAAAGAAACCCTGCCCAAAGAAGTATACACCGCCCTGCGCGCAACTATAGAAGCAGGCAAACAGCTTGACACTTCCATTGCCGGCGCGGTTGCCGCGGCAATGAAGGACTGGGCTGTTTCCAAGGGCGCAACTCACTACACGCACTGGTTTCAGCCTCTCACAGGGCTTACGGCGGAAAAGCACGACAGCTTTATAGAACCCGACGGCGACAAGGTAATCATGCGCCTTACCGGCAAAAGCTTAATCGTCGGCGAATCGGACGCGTCAAGCTTTCCCTCGGGCGGTTCGCGCGTAACCTATATGGCGCGCGGCTATACGGCGTGGGACCCCACGTCGCCGGCGTTCGTCAAGGACGGTACGTTATACATACCCACGATTTTCGTATCCTACACGGGTGAAACTCTTGATAAAAAAGCGCCTCTTCTGCGTTCTATGACCGCAGTTGACAGGCAGGCTAAAAGAATTTTAAAGCTGTTCGGCATAGATTGTAAAAAGGTTTCCACGACCGTCGGACCCGAACAGGAATACTTCCTCATAGACGAGGAGGAGTATTCAAAACGCAAGGATTTGCGCCTTACCGGAAGAACGCTTTTCGGCGCGCCCGTATCGCGCGGACAGGAGCTTGAAGACCATTACTTCGGCGCAATCAAACCGCGCGTAATGGCGTTTATGCGCGAGCTGGACGAAGAGCTGTGGAGCTACGGCGTGCTTTCCAAAACCAAGCATAACGAGGTCGCACCCGCCCAGCACGAAATGGCGCCCGTCTTTTCCACGACCAACGTCGCGGTAGATACCAATATGCTCACTATGGAGCTTATGCGCACGGTTGCAAGGCGCCACGGTCTGGTTTGTCTTCTTCACGAAAAACCCTTCGAGGGCATTAACGGCAGCGGCAAACACAACAACTGGTCTATGTCTACCGACACTGGCTTGAACCTTTTAAATCCCGGCGCCGCGCCCGAAAAGAACACGCTTTTCAAACTCGTTTTAGCCGCAGTAGTAAAAGCGGTTGACGATTATCAGGGCATCTTGCGCGGCTCGGTGGCTTCTGCCGCGAACGACCACAGACTCGGCGCAAACGAAGCTCCTCCGGCAATAATTTCCGTTTACCTCGGCGACCAGCTCGGCGCGCTTGTCGACAGTATAGTAAAAGGCGAAAATTACGTCACGGGCACTGCGCCGCAGGGCTCGATAGGTGTACCCGAATCTCCAATTTTCCCCAAAGACGCTACGGACAGAAACAGGACCTCGCCGTTTGCTTTCACGGGCAATAAATTCGAATTCAGAATGCTGGGTTCGCAGGCAAACGTTTCCGACGCGAATATCTGCCTGAATACAATCGTTGCGGACGCTTTTGAACAGTTCGCAGACGAGCTCGAAGGCTGTAAAAACTTCACCGAAGCCGTGAACGGCATAATAGAGCGCGAGCTTAAGGCGCACTACCGCATAATTTTCAACCACGACGGCTACGGTCCCGAGTGGGAGGCGGAGGCGGCAAAGCGCGGACTTTTAAACCATAAGAACACCGCCGACGCCGTGCCTTTGTTTTACGAGAAAAAGAACGTGGACGTGTTCGTCCGTCAGGGCGTATTCACCGCGGCGGAAGCCGTTGCGCGCGCCGACATAAGACTTGAAAACTATACGAAGATTATAAATATAGAAGCTTTGACCTTGCTTGAAATGGTCAAGCAGGATATTATCCCTGCGGTTTCAGACTTCGTTGCCGACCTTTGCCAGAATCTGGCGGCAAAGCAGGCGGTTGCAAATCTTCCCTGCGAAACCGAAACCAAGCTTATAAAAAAGCTTGCCGAGCTAAACGATAAAGCGAGCGCTTCGGTCGAAAAGCTTGAAAAGCATTTGAAGAAGATTAATTTGCACGACTTTAAAAAAGCTTCGCAGGATATGGCGCATATAATTCTTCCCGATATGGAAGAAATAAGAAAATACGTCGACGAAATGGAAAAACTCACCTCGTCCGACTATTGGCCTTTCCCCACGTATTTTGAAATTTTGTATAACGTTTAAATAACCGACCGCCTGCGCCGAGTTTCAGCGCAGGCGGTTTTAACTTAAATAGCGCATTGCGTTATCCCGAGCGTCGGCAAATAACCTGACCGCCATAAAGCGCTCCGCCAAAAAATTTCACGCAATCACTCAAACGCGGTTTACAAAATAATATGGAAGTGGTATAATATCCCAAATTTATGCAGAATACTAAACTGAAAAAAACGCTACGCGCAATCGCGGATAACGGCGTCAACTTAATACTTATAAGCATTCTTACGGGTCTTTTTGCAGGCGTGGTAGTTACGTTCTACAATATCTTGGCTAACTTAGGCGAAGATACCGCCGCAAAATTGTACGCGCTTTTAATCGATAACCCCGTGTTCATACCGCTTTTATTCGTCGGGCTTGCCGCAGGCGCAGTGGTAATAGGCACGCTCGTTCGCTTCGTGCCTATGATACGCGGCAGCGGTATTCCGCAGATAGAGGGTGCGGCGCGCGGCATAGTACGCTTTAAATGGTACGTCACAATGTGTTCAATGTTTGCGGCGTCATTAGCGTGCGTGTTTATGGGTCTTTCCGCCGGTGCGGAAGGTCCGTCGCTTCAGATAGGCGGCTGCGCGGGCGAAGCCGTCGGCGTAACCTTAAAACGCACGCAAATGGTCAGAAGGCTGCAAATCGCCTCAGGCTCAAGCGCGGGTCTTGCCGTAGCGTTCAACGCGCCGATAACCGGTTTGGTTTTCGCTATGGAAGAAGCTTTCCGCTCGTTCTCGCCTCAGGTGTTCATATGCGCGGCTATAAGCGTAATAACCGCGCTGTTTACGCGCAACTTAATACGCCCTGCAATAGGCTTCGGTACAGGCTTCGCGTTCGATAGCTTTACGTTTACGGAATTCAGCTTAGGCTCTTGCCTGTGGGCGATTCCTGCGGCAATCGTCACCGCGCTTGCCGGCGTCGGCTTTTACTACGCGGTGTTTGCCGCCAAAAAGCTTTTTAAAAACGTAAACCACTTAAAAGGCACGCTTAAATTCATAATAGTTTTCATAATCGCAGGCGACTTCGCTTTAATAACCGCCTACGCAATCGGCGGCGGTCACTCGTTTATCGACGCCCTTGCTTCGCCCACGGGCGCAATTTCCGTTGAAAAGGTGTTCGGGCTAAGCGTAGCCGCAAGCCTTGTTATAATAGTTATTATCAGGTTTATTGCCGCGGTTATGAATATGGGCTGCGGCGTTCCGTGCGGCGTGTTCATACCTATGCTCGCCGTCGGCGCAGGCATAGGCGCGCTTTTGTCGTTACTCTTCCAGAAAATGGGTATGAACGGCGCTTACAGCGACTATCTGGTTATAATCTGTATGTCGGTGTTCTTCACAACCGTAGTAAAAGCGCCCATAACGGGCGTTGTTATGGTGTTTGAGCTTACCGGTCAGTTTACAAACTTTTTACCGGCAATGCTGGGCATAGCCGTCGGCTATCTTATAGGTATGCTTTTCAGAACCCAACCCATTTACGAACGCAACTTGGAAGAATTTATCGAAGCCGAAAAATTCAACCTGAATATGAAGAAGGAAAGGGTATCCGTAGTAATCAAGTCCGGCTCCAAAGCCGACGGCGCAAAGGTCCGCGCCGTTATCTGGCCGACAAACGGACTGGTAGTTGAAATTGCCGAACCCGACGGCAAAGTAATAGTGCCCGACGGCGAAACGGTTATGCAGGCAGGCTCCACACTGGTTTTCGAATGTGAAACCGTTTCCCGTGCAGAGCTTTTGGATTATCTGACCGCCATAGTCGGCAAACAGGAATAATCAGAACCGAATAATTTGAAAAGAGGGGCGCGTGCTTAAAAAGCACGCGCCCCGAATTTATACATCATTATGACAATCAACTTTCCCTGCCGAGTAAAAAATCAACAGTGCAG
>CAMWNA010000047.1 GCA_947175515.1 uncultured Clostridia bacterium
GGCGCACTTTAAATAAAGTGCGCCGCCGCTTTTCTGTTTACAATAATCTTATGTATTCCGAAAGGCTTTTAAACTGAACGTTTAATTTGTAGGTGAAGTATTCGCGGATAAGGCGCAGGGCGCGCTTTTCTCCGTCCTCGGTTATAAACTCTTTATCGTAAGCTTTGCCGAGGTGTTTTTTTATTACGTTGTAGGTCACTCTGCTTGCAAGTGCGCCGTTGCCGCAGGTTGCACAGGCGAACGAGCCTTGGTCCATATCGAAGCGCAGGGTCTGCGCGTCGTCTAGTGAAGCGCCGCACTCCGCGCAGTTATCCGCATTGATAGCGTAGCCCGACTGTCTAAGCGCGGTTAAAAGAAATTTTATAAGCGGCGCGCTTGGCTCGCCCTCGCACATAGAAGTCAATGCTTCTATTGCGGTGTAGAAAATTTCGCGGCAGTCGTCGCCTTCGAAGGTCAAAGCCTGCGCCGCTTCCGCAACCGAGCTTGCCGCATAAAATTTGTTTATATCCGTTCTTAAATCGTAGAAGCTTTCGCACTCGGCCGCGTTAATTACGGTGTATCTTTCGCCGCGGCGCGAGAGGACATATTCCGCAAAGCAAAAAGGCTGGGCGGCAAATTTCAGCTTTGCACCAGCCTTTTTCACGCCCTTTATTCCTGCGGTAAGCTTGCCGCGTTCCGCAGTTAAAAGGGTTAAAATTTTATCGTTTTCGTTGTAGTCCGCAGCCCTGAGCATAAGGGCGTTTACTATCTGTTCCATTTGATTTTCAGTTCCTGCCGTTAAGGCGTTGGTATAACATATAGTAGCTGACGTTGCCCGTCTTTTCAAACATCTTCCAAGCGAGCTCCGCAGCGTCCCTGTCCTTTTCTTTCATAAGCACACTCCTTAAAAATAAAGTGTGCAGTATTACGCAAATTATTTATCCGCAGCAACTTAATAATTATTAATGGGCGCACGTAATGAGCGCACGCCGACAATGCGAAGTTTAACGCTTACGTGCGAAGCGGATATATGCTTTAATCCGAATAGCCGAAATCTTTTAAAAGGTTGGGACGGTTGCGCCAGTCCTCCTTTACCTTTACGTAGGTTGTCAAAAACACTTTACAGCCTAAAAGCTTTTCCATATCCTTACGCGCGAAGGAGGAAACCTCCTTAATAGCCGCGCCCTGTTTGCCGATTAAAATCGATTTATGGTTGGGCTTTTCGCAGATAATATCGAGGTTAATATCGTAAACGCCGTTTTCCTGTTTTTCGAATACGTTTACGGCAATTGCGATTCCGTGGGGAACCTCCTGTCCGAATTTCAGAAGAATTTTTTCACGCATTATTTCCGAAACCATAAAACGCTCGCTCTTGTCGGTAACCATATCCTCGGGAATAACCTTTTCACCCTTGGGAACCTTGTCGGCAAGATAGGCTTCAAGCTTTGCTATATTCGTAAATTTGCGTGCGGAAACAGGCAGCACGTCGCAGTCAACGCCGTTTTCGTAAAGCTTTTTCACGTCCTCCGGTATTCGTTCCTTGGGCATTATATCTATCTTGGTATAGGCTATTGCCATAGGCGTTTTGCCGACGGTATACTTTTTCATAAGCGCAATATCGTCGTCGGAAATTCCGCCGTGTCCGTCGTGAACGAACAGGATAAAATCAACGTCGTTTGCGGCGGTCTGCGCGGACTTTTGCATAATGTCGGAAAGCTTGTTCTGAGATTTATAGATACCAGGGGTATCCACGAAAACGAGCTGGTATTCGGGCTTGGTTAATACGCCCATAATAGCTTCACGCGTGGTCTGGGGCTTGGGGGAAACTATTGAAACCTTTTCACCGACTAGCACGTTAATAAGCGTGGACTTGCCTGCGTTGGCTTTGCCTATTACTCCTATGAAACCGCTTCTCATATACTACCCTCTTACCGCGTTTATTTTCGCCAGCACTTTTTCTTCCTTTTCGCGCATAAGCTTTTTATCCGCGTCAGTCATATGGTCGTAGCCCAAAAGGTGACAGACGCCGTGCGCCAAAAGATAATTCATTTCCCTATTAAGGCTGTGTCCGTACTCTTCCGCCTGCTCCTTTGCGCGGCTTTCGCAGATTGCTATACTGCCTATAAATAAGTTGCCTTCCTCGTCGATATCGGCGGGGAAAGCGGCTTTTTCGAGTTTTATGTTTAAAATTCCGTTTAGCGAAGGGAAGCTTAAAACGTCGGTTACGGCGTCGACTCCGCGCGTATCCTTATTCAGGCGGCGGATTTCCTCTCCGCTTATAATTACGACCTCGCACGAAAGCGTGCAATCGCTTTGCACCTCGCCCCCGAAAGCGACGGCAAGTGCGGAAAACCTTTCGGCGTAAGTTTCGTCCTCGCAGTAAATTTTCAAATCGTTCATATTACTTCTTCTTGGATATCGTAAGCTTGGGATACGATACGCGCGAATGGTACACGCCCGTAAGCTGGTTCACGATTGTGCTTTTTATTATAGAAAGCTCGCGCATGGTTATATTACAGTCGTCAAACTGACCCAAGTCCAGCCTTTCCTCTATGAGGGTGCGGACCAAGCTTTCAACGTTTGCAGGCGAACGGTCGGAAAGCGAACGGGTAGCCGCTTCCGAAGCGTCGGCAATCATAATCATTGCGGCGATCTTCGTCGCGGGTGTGGGTCCCGAATAGGAATAGTTGTCTATATTCAGTTCGCCGTCGCTCATTTTAAGCGCCTTTGCGTAGAAATACTTTATGGGAAGAGTTCCGTGGTGCTGGACGGCTACGTCCGCAAAGAAATCCGGCAGACGGCTCTTTTTTATAAGCTTTGCGCCGTCGCGCGCGTGCGAACGGATAATATCGACGGAAAGCTCGGGCGTGAACTCCGCGTGGAAGTTATAGTCGGTCTGGTTTTCCGCGAACATTTCCGGCTTTTTAAGCTTGCCGACGTCATGATAATATGCTGCTGCACGGGCAAGCTCGGAGTCCTCCCCTATTTCCCTTGCACACGCTTCGACTATCTGCGCAACGACCGCCGAATGGTTATAAGTGCCGGGGGCGTTGGTTTTCAGCTTCTTTATAAGCTTTGCGTCGTCAGAGGTAAGCTCCCTTAAACGGAATGCGGTCAACTCGGCAAAGACGAATTCGAACACCGGCAGAAGCACCATAAACAGCATTATTGAAAGGAGGCTGTCCAATGCGCCGTACATTAAAAGGTTCAAAACGTCCGTTGCGTTCCAGCCTTTATCGGGAATATGAAGCAAGAAGTTTATTCCCTCCACGGGAATAAGCAATGCAAGCGCGACGAGCACGCTGCCTATACGCGTTTTTACGTTGCGCAAAACGAAGATTGCGACTATACCCGTGCAGAACGTGCAAAGCAAGCTTGCGTAAGCTTCGTTCATATCTATGCAGGTTATATTAGTGAAACGGTCTATAACCAGCATTATGAACGCAAATATGGTGTTCAGGAAAATCGAATCCCTTGTTTTGAAAAGCATTGCGCCCATAAGCGCAAGGAAGGATAACGGTCTTGCCGCAGCGTTTACGTATTTGCCGATTATAAAGGCGAACAGAAGCGACAGATATAACAGAATGAAAATTTCAAGCATCTTTGAAACGCGCTTGAAAACCGCCTTGTTCTCGAAAAGAAAATAGCAGTATAAAATCGCCGTAAGCACTGCGCTTGCGAAGAAGATTATAAGAAGCTCGCGGACGTTTCCCCTGATGTACGCGCCCGTATTCGACTTTTCGTTTATTACTATCATTAAAAGAACTATAATGCCTATACCTATGGCGCCAGAAATGAACACCGAAAGGCTTTTGGCAACGTCCTTTCTGTTAAGCTTGGTTACCGTCAACTTTTTCCTCCTGTTCTGCACGTCTTTCGTAAGCCCTGACTATCCTCATAACCATGGGATTGCGGACGACGTCTTTATCCGTTAGGTGTATTATTTCCACTCCCTCGACGTCCTCTAAAATTTCGGCGGCGTGGTTAAGTCCGCTCGATTTGCCGAAGGGTAAATCTATCTGGGTCTTATCGCCCGTGACGACCATTTTACTGCCGTCGCCCAAGCGAGTCAAAAACATTTTCATCTGTTCGCGCGTGGTGTTCTGCGCTTCGTCCAGAATTACGAACGCGTTAGAAAGCGTTCTGCCGCGCATATACGCAAGTGGAGCGATTTCAATAGAGCCGCGCTCCATTAATTTGGAATACGTTTCAAGCCCCATCATTTCCTGCAACGCGTCGTACAGCGGACGGAGATAGGGGTCAACCTTGGTCTGCAAATCCCCTGGGAGAAAACCGAGTTTTTCGCCGGCTTCCACCGCAGGACGGGTTAAAATAATTTTTTCGACCTGCTTTTGCTTCATTGCCTGCACCGCAAGGCACACGGCAAGGTATGTTTTACCCGTACCGGCAGGGCCTATACCGAAGGTTACGGGGTTTTTCTTTATTGCGTCCACGTAGCGCTTCTGCCCGACGGTTTTACATTTTATGGGTTTTCCACGGTAGGTTATCGCAACCGTATCAGACGAAATTTTCGTAACGTCCTTGGCTCTGCCGTCACGGGCAAGCTCTATACAGTAGCTGACCCTGCCCTTGTCCACGGTTTCGCCGTTTTCCAAAAGCGCGACAAGACTTTCGATAACCGAGCAAGCCTGCTCGGCGTTTTTTCTTTCGCCGCTTATTATAACGTCAAGCCCTTCGACCCTTGCGGTTACAGAAAACCCGTCGGCAATTTCGTTTAAATTTTCGTCGAACGTGCCGAGGATTTTCTGGAGCCTGTCCACGCTGCCCGTTCCCACTTTTTTAGTAACCTTATCCATATTAATCGTGATTTGCCGAAGAGTTGCTCTTGCTATCCGTCGGCGGTATAAATTTATTTTAAGTTAATACTTAACTTATGCAAATAGGTAAAATCTATTACGTATATAATTCCGCCTTCCGCTTGCTTTACGGTATGCGTACGCGTCAGAATTTCATCCGCATACAACAACGCGGAAGAATACGCGGCTTTTAAATTTTCTTCCGTGTCGGCTTCGGCGAAGTATTCGCACCTGCCGCCGCATTCCAGTTCCGCATAACCTACGGCTAAGCACTCGGCTTTCTCCTCGCCTATAATTGAGTAGTTTGAAATAAGGGTATCGCCCTTGTTGACCTTATCGCCGACGGAAAAATTGGGCGTTCCGCAGATAGCCACGATATTTTTAACCGTACCGCTTTTATCCGCCACAAGCGAAGTCAACGAAGCTTTTTCGCCCAGCTCCTCGTCCACTTGCACGTCTACCTTTAAAATACTGCCCTTCTTTTCTATATTGCAGAACGTTACCTGAGGCAGGGCGAGGATTTTGCCGGTTGCGGCAGGCGCGTCGAAATGCGTTAAAAGGGTAAACTCCTTTGCGCCCGATTCGTATATTATGCGCTTGACCTCCGAAGCCAGATACGCTCCGCTGCCGCTTACGGAAATTTTGAAAACGAAAGCGTTTGAAACCGCTGCCGCTATGACAAACGCAAACGCGCCTGCCGCAAGCCCCGCACGGGTTAATATGCGTTTTATAAAGTGCGTGCGGCGGCTTTCGCCCGTCACGCGTATATTATAGCACGGCTTGGAAAAAATTGCAAAAACTTTTTTAAGGTGTTTATCTTTTACGCTGAATGTAAATTCCGCCCCCTTTTTTCTGCAGTTGAATACGGAAATTTCAGCCTTTTTCAGTTTTTTTATGGCGGCTTCTGCAGTGGCGGTTACGGTAAGAGAAGTTACGTCAGTCAATTTTAACCTCCTTAATGTCGCCGCGGATAAACAAATCTTCTTCAAAATACTTTGCAAGCAGCAAATTTTCACCGAGGACGGTTATTTTGTTTTTTCTGAGGGCAAGCACGACCTTTTCGGGCGTGTACTCGGCAACGCCCTTGATACTGCGGAAATATCCGCCGAAGGCAGGAACCACGGAAAACGATTTAAGCGTATCCGCGCCCAGCTCCGATAAAATCTGTTCCAGAAGTTTCATATAATATTGTATGATTGCTTGCCGCACGGTATGCGGAACTTGGTTTGTCCTTCCGCACGGCAAAAAGCAACCGCAAGCTTACGCCTGCGGTTGCTTAATTTCAAAGGTGTTAGTATTTATGCTTTGAAGAGTAATTCTGCTGTGCCGCTTACGTTATTGATATAAGCGATTTTTTCGCCGTTTGCGCCGCTATCGGTATTGGCAGGCGTGTAATAGCACTTTTCCATAGAAGGAACTTCCGCCAAGTTTGCGTTAGCGCCGTTTAATACCCAGTTTGAAGAAACGAGCTTAACGTAATGATAATCGTTTCCGTCTTTATTGAGCTGGGCTCTCCAATTACTCTTATCGTTGGTTTTTTGACCCTTGATTTCATAGTTGCCGACTGCTGCGGTACCGTTGAATACCTTTATTACAATTGCATTTGACCAATATCTGTGAATTTCGACCGTCTGCCCTTCTAAGATATTTTCAGGCAACGTAAACGCGCAATTACCCGAACCGAATTTACTACCGTTATTTACGGTATACGTAGGACTTATCCAGCTGCCGCCCTTTGTAACGGTTATGTCGGTAGGTTCAGCGGTGTTTTCGCTATAATTATAGTACCAATCAGTACTGCCGGCTTCAAAGTTTACTGTCACCGCATACTGCAATCTTGCGCGGAATACCGTGTTGGAAACCGAAATTTCAGCAGGTATGGTTGAGCCTGTGAACTTAGAGTCAGCAGCCGAATACCAGTTATAGAACGAACCTTCAGATACGTTAACCGTAGGTTGATTGCCCGAAGTATTTACGGGGAATTCTGCGCCGCCGTGCTTCACCGCCCAGATTGCGTAGTAGGTAGCTTCCGCCTGTTCATCAACGGTAACGTCACCGACGAAGCTCAAGCCGTTGTCATCCTTAGCCCAACCTATGAAGGTATAATCAGAATCAGCCGCCAAGGGCGCTTTAAGTTCGCCGCCGGCAAGCGCGTTGGTTAATTTCTGTCTGCCGGTTGAGTAAGCCTTGCCCTCGTAAGTATAATCTATC
Source organism: uncultured Clostridia bacterium (assembly GCA_947175515.1). Classification (GTDB taxonomy): domain Bacteria; phylum Bacillota; class Clostridia; order Christensenellales; family Borkfalkiaceae; genus Coproplasma. The sequence goes on from CAMWNA010000047.1 coordinate 7,008, forward strand.
GCGCTGTATACGTAAGTGTTTTCAGCATAGTCTGCAGACCATTCCGCATTTATTACCGTGGAATTTTCAGGCATTACGAACGTGGTGCTAAGCGCGGTTGAGTCCGCAAAGCCTGCGCCCGTCCAGCCGTCGAAGGTAAATACGCCTTCCGCGTCAGCCGACGCCGTAAGAGTTACCGTCGCGCCCGCCTTAATATAAACCTTGCCGTCAAGCGCGAATTTATTTTCTTCGGCTACGGCGTAATCCGCCGAACAAGCCGCCGCGCAGTTGACCGTAAGCAAGTAATAAGCGGTAGCTTCCGTTACGTTTACCATGATTTCATAGTATTTGCCGTTTGCTCCGTAGCCGCCGGAAACGGTTACTGCGTAAGCGTTGACGTATCCGTTTTTCGCCGTCCTTGCGTTAAGCTCGGCAACCACAGCCGCCTCAATTTCTTCCGCGGTCATAGCGTCGCTCTTCATTCCGCCGTTAAGGCAGCTGAGCCCGTTGATGTCCGCGCCCGTCTGCGTGTAATTGACGAAAGACCAATTGCCGCTGATGCGCGCGCCGCCGTCGTTACCGCCGACGAAGCGCGGCTTATTGCTGCTTACGCTATAGAAGTGCGACCAGTAGGGATTGCCTTCGTCGTTTGCGCCTTCGCCAGAGGTTGAATAGATATCGTTATAATAAATTTTAAGGTTTGTTTTATCCGAACCGGAGCTTACCGAGCAGTTATACAAAGGATACGTCTTACCGCCGTAAGTGCCGTCAAAGCCTACTCTGTCCGCGAAGAACACAATACTTTCAATGCCGTAGTTTTCCGAGAAAGCGTTCGTCCCTACAAGCGTTATGCTTTCGGGAACCATTACGTTTTTAAGTCCTGCGCCAATTCCGCCGTTTTCATCAGACTTACCCATACCGTTGAACGCGTCTTTGGCAATCGAGGTTACTTTATAAACTCTGCCGTCGATTACGAACTTTTCGGCAAGCGTAAGAACGGCGCCGGACTTCGTGTAAGGCTTAATGCCTTCGCTGTTGTAACCCGTTACCGCGTATTCGCGCGTTTCGGGATTAATCGTGTATATAACGCCGTTTTCGGTTATCTGCGACTTGACGAACAAGCCGTAAACGGTCCTTACTCCGTTTTCGTAGTTGGTAATGTCGTTAACGTTAGTTACTTTATTAACCAAGTCCTCTTCGTTGTACCAACCTATGAACGTGTAACCGCTGAGGGGGTATGCAGGTAAATCACCCGTTATCGCGCCGCTGACTTTTATACCGTCTACGCCGACGTTGAATACGACTTCGGTAGCCGCACGCTTGGCGCTCTTAATGATAGTGTCTGCGTTCAGAATCAATTCCGTGCCGAGGGTGTCCTGACCGTTTTCATCCAAGTAATAAATTACCTGAGTATGTTCCTCATCCGCCCAGTTAGGCGATAATTCGTTCAGGAGCTTTACCGTAGAGCCGTGAGCCAGATCAACTTCGTGAAGAACGTTGCCGTTATCGTCCACGACTTTAAGTATTCGGCGCGCAAGCACGTTAGAAGCCTCGTAGCTGCCGTTTTCGGTGTTGTAGCATCCGAATATCGGCGTAGTATTGGGGTCGGAGCTTGTGAAATTGTAATTGAAATCTATACCGCCTTCGACGCTGCCGTTCACTATATTGAAGTAATTGGGCGCCGCGACTTCGCCTTTTTCCCATTTATCGTAGGGATAAGCGCCTTCGGGTACGGTGACTCCTTCAAGGTAGTTAGTAAGGTTTACCTTTATATCAAGCTTTATAGCCGACGCCGGAGCCATTGCCGCCCTTGCGCAAAGTCCGTGGATACCCTGCTCTTCGGAGCGGAGCAGACCTACGTAAAGCGAATTTAAAAGTCCGTTAGTGAGCTTAGCTGCGTTAATTTCAAGCGCATAGTAATCTTTTTCAAGCCCGAGCGCTTCCGCAGCGGCGGTGTCGGTACCGTAGTTTGAAACGCTGTTGCCGCCGATATTGACGGCAAGGCCCTTTAAAATCTGGCTCAAATAGAAGTTTCCTTTATCTGCGCTTGCCTGCGCGAGTGAGCCGTACATTTCATAAGTCTGCGGTTTGGTCAGACCGGAATTCATATTGACGTTATCCGCGATTATATTCCATAACGTGTCGCCCATACCGAGCATCCAACGCAGAGGCGAATCTACGGGGTCGCTGTGTTTAACAAACAAATTATCCAACAGGTAGTCAAGAGTCATTACCTTGAACTTTTCGCTTGAAGTGCCGACCTCCCTGCCGAAGGTTATATATCCGTTCGAATACGTTACTGAGATATTCCAATCCTTGCTGATATCTCCTACAAGAGGAACCGACGCACCCTTAAGGTGTGCAAGCAACGTAAAGTAGAACTGACCGTTTTCGTCAATACCGAGCGTAAGCGTGGTTACGTCAAGCTCTATTGACTTATTGATATTTATACCTATGACGGTTGCCTTCACGTCGATTTTTACGTTACCCGAGAAGGTGTAAAGGCTGTGTACTTCGCCCGTTACGTTATCCGTAAGCGTATTATGGAAATCGTTTATAAGCGTTGCAAAGAAGCCTATATCTATATATTCAGACTGCCAGTTATCCGCATACGCACGCCTTGAGGTTGCTTCAGCCGTAAGGTTTGCCCAAGCGCTGCCGTTAAGCGTAAGGCTTGCGTCTATTTTGTGGGTCTTGGGATTTATGCCGACCGTTGCCGTACCGATTTGCGGTGCGTTGACGCCGAGCGCTTCGAGGATATAGTCCACTTCCACCGTTGCGATATTCACGCCGTCAACCTTGCCGAAATTGAAAGCTTTCTTAAAATCGAATGAAAGCAGCTTTGAAATCACGTCCGTCAAAGCGTTCTTTTCGCCGTCGTCGGCGGATACCGCCGCATATGCTGCCGAGGTTGCCGTATTTGCGGGGTGAATTAATTTTGTAATTGTCTTTATGACGTTTTCGTCGGTGATAATATTTACAAGCTGTTCCGCAGCTGCGTACACGTCGTAGCGCGACGCAGTGAACTTAACGCCGTTTATAACGGTTCCGTTCATTTCGTCTAGGCTTATATACAGATTCTGTCCGCTGTAACGCGCGTTCGCCTTAACCGAAGTGCCCTTTATATCAAGCTCTATATTTGCTTCAACCAGTCTGCCTTCAACGGTTGTACCTTCAAGAGCTTCGGTATAGTAAAGCTCTGCATTTACGTTTACGCCCGAAAGCGCGGAAATCGCGCTCTTGCTGCCGTCAATGAAAACCTTAGCCGCAAACGTATCGCTGCCGAGAACGTTCTTGATTGAAAGGCTGTCGAACATTGCAAACATATAGTTATAAACAACCGTTGCGAAAGCTTCGCCTGCGTTGGCGGTTGAATAGACTTCAAGCTTATCTATTTCGGAAGAAACTGCCGAAAGCTTTTTGCCCGAGCCTTTTTCCACGCTTGCTGAAAGGTCGAGTATCGGAGTGCCGTTATTGTTCTTTGCGCTGAGTACGAGTGAAAGGTTGTTATCCGTACCGAGCGTCAAAGAGCCGTTTATAAGATGCTTTATAACGAGGTTATTTAAGTCTTTGCCGGAAATATCAACGTTAAGTTCGCTTACGAAACCGAGTACCGCGCTTAAAACCTGCTGTACGTTTTCGTTCGTCAATACCGACTGTATACTTTCGGTTACGTTTGCCGACCGCGCCGCCGCGCCGTAGGTTGCGGCCGCCTGTTCGGGAGTAGTGTTACCGGTCTTTTCACCGTTTATAAGAAGGTCGATATTTTTCTTGATTAAATTTATACCGTCCTTGACTTCCGAAAGGTCGTTTTTGCAAATTTGCATTGCAACGCTTCCGACCGAGAATTTAACGAAGGGCTTATCCTGCTCGGTCACGGTTTGGTCGTAGACGAGCTTTAACGCAACGGTATCCTTAGCGGCGGAAGCCGTGCCGTTGGCAACCGAAAGGTTCAAATCCAGCGCAACGCGCATTTTGCCGTCCTTCCAGACAACTTCGCCCGTGCCACGAATCGAAAGGGGAATATCGTCTACAACCGCAGTTGCGTCTATATTGAAAACTAAATCCTGAGCTTGGATTATTTCCTTAGCCGCTTCCGTAGCCTTTGTAACGAGGTTTACGAGCGTGGTTGCGTCAAGGTACTCCTCTGCGTTCGGTTCTGTGATTTCGGTTGACGAGCCTTCAACGCTCATATTCAGCCCGAGTGCCGAAAGCCCCAAGGAAAGGGAAGTATTCTTTTTATTGCCGAGGTTAAGCTTTAACGCCGCGGTGCCGAACTGCATACCGTTAAGGTTCAGTCCGAGCGCGCCGATAATTTCATCAACGTCAACGTTCACCCTGATTTCGGAGTTGCTTGCATACAAGCCGCTGCCGATAACCTTGCCGAAGTTCATATTAAGAACGCCGTTTACAATACCTGCAAGCTTGTTCACCTGCTCCTGCGTTCCCGCTTCGGACAGCGTTGCAGGGGTTGCGCCGTTGACTGCGGAAATAAGCTGTTTGACAGCCGTAACGGTATCGTTTAAATTGCTGTAAACCTTTGCGTCGAGTTTGACGCCGTTGAATTCGGTGAGGTTTAAGTAAACCTTGCCGTAATTGCCGCCGTGGATATTTACGTCGTAATAAGCCGAAAGCTTAACGGATAAGCCTGCGTATTCCGCAAAAATATCCGCCTTGGTAGCAATCTCGCTTCCGAGCGCAACGTAAGCCTCGGCGGAAAGCTTTACTCCGTCAAGGTAAGAAATAACTTTATTATCCGTGCCGTCAAGTCCGATTTTTACCTTTAAGGTATCGGATTCGAGCATATTGTAAACGCCTTCCGCGTAGTCCGCAAGGTTAGCCGCAGTAGAAACGGTATCGTGGGAAATTACCGCGGAATTATCGGTAGAAAGCGCTAAAGAAAGCGCAATAGAGTCGGAATCGTATGTAATCGAGTTTAAAGAAGCGTCCTTGAATGAATAGCTGTTAGAGCCGTCCTCGTCTATAGAGCGGTTGAAATTCAGGCTGACCTTCGCGCCTATACCCGTGCCGAGTAAATTATCGCTGTTGAGCGAAATCGAAGCCGAATCGTCAGTGTAAGTCAATTTAAGCGAGGCAAGGAGCGAGCCTAAATCAAGTCCGCCTTGCTCTTCTTCCGCAACGGTATACGCTGCGTTCGCCGCGTCCGCGCCCTTTTCAAACCGTTTTATCCAATCGGAGAACTGATTGATAACCGTTTTGACCGCGTCAAGATTGGCGGTAATTGCGAAATCGTTGCTGTAATAAACGTTTACTGCACCTTTACTGAATTCAAGGTACAGGTCCTGTTTGCCGCTGCCGGACTTTTCAAGCGCAAGACGAACGTCAAGCGAATTCAAAACGTCGCTCATATCCGAAAGTCTTGCGTAAAGCTTGCCGTCGTAGTCGGTTTCGCCGATTTTAAGCTTAAGCGCAAACTGCTGTCCTTCGCCCATTACCTTGCCGAAGCCGCCTGCAAGCACGTCTAAAAGCTCGGGCTTCTGCTCACCTTTATCTCCGCCGCCGACTATATCCTTGCCGACGTAGTTTTTGAAAAAGTCGTCGAAATAAGCGTAATGCACGTTATCGAAGTCGCCTTCGCCGTAGTAGAAGGTCGTATCAGTTTTAAACGTGCCCTTATTTGCCGCGCCGCCCAGCGCCTTGGGTGCAACCTTGGCTTTTTCCTCACAGTAGGAAGAAAGCACGTTCCAGTTTTTATCGAAATTGAAGGTTATGTTTATATAGTCGAAATCGGGATAGCCCTTTAAGTTACCGTTAGTCTTTAATTTATACTGGTAGTAACAAGCCGCCTCGTTCTTTAAATAGAAGGTCTGCGAGTAAGTGCCGTCCTCGTTTGTCGTAACGTCGCTCCAATCGTTAACCGTGTCTTGGTTTATAACGTAAACCGAAAGCTCGGTCGAAAATTCGCCGTAGCGCGTAAGGTAAGTTTCTTTATCCAGATATTCGGGCGTACCGCCGTTCCAGTTAGCGGAAGTCGCGGTAGTGCTTTTGCCGGGTTTGGACGAAGAACGCATATACGCGGCGTTATTGACGAAGCAGGTCTGCATACCCGATTTTACGAACGTCGAATACGACAGGTCGGAGCAAATCATAACTCCGCTGTCGTAACCGGAAAGCTCCTTACCCTTATAGTCCTTCCAAGTCTGCGTAATCTGCTCGTAGCCCATAACTTTAGCCGAGTTGCGCGCATACGAGTGATAGTAAGGCTGGTTATCCAGCACGGTAGCCATATAACCTATATTTTCAAGACCGGAATGTGCGGTGGGAAGCGAGCCGTCGTTGGGCAGCGCCATACGAACGGTAGTAAGATGTTCGGGCATGCCAACGGGGCTTTTTTTAGCTTTGCACGCGGAAATTCCGCAAGCAAGGCTTGCCGTACATATTATTCCGAGCAGCGAAACTGCTATCTTCTTGCCTGTTTTCATAAAATTTCCCTTATACAATAGTGGATTATGGTTCAATTATAGCCGATAGAATAAACGATGTCAAACAAATTTGACTGATTGTAATAAAAAAATATTACAACTGCTTGGAAAATATTACAGTAAACGACGAAAGCTGTCAAAATTTTACTTCGACTATATTATATAATTGTGCAAAAGGAGAAAACTTATGGCTAAAAAGATTTATATGACAAGTTTTAAGGGCGGCACTGGGGTTTCCACATGCTGCGCGGGACTTGGACTTGCCCTTGCCGAAGCAGGCGACAGAACGCTTATACTGGACGGAGACAGGTATTCGGCGTGCGGTTTACATATTGCCGGACTCGGAAATATGCAGACTTACACGCTGGAGGACTATTCAAAAGGGGCGTGCAGAGCCAAACAGACGCTGATTCCGCACCCGAAAACGGGAAATCTGTGCTTTGCTTCGGCGCTGGGACTGAAGGATTTAAAAGCCGCCGCACGGGCTATTGACGAGCTGGACGGGCTTTTCGACTATATACTTTCCGACAAGCTCGCGCCCGAAAAATGCGACGAGGCAATAATCGTTACCGAACCTTTCCCCCCTTCCGTCCGCAGCGCGGACTGCTGCAAATCAGCGTTAAACGACGGTGGAATTAAGGACGTGGGCGTTATAGTGAATAAGCTGAACGGCGGACAGATTTTAAACGGCGAAGTTATGACGGCGCAGGAAATAGCCGCTGTTCTGCGGCTGCCGTTAAAGGCGGTAATACCCGAAGATCTGGCGCTTTCCGCAGGCAGATGGAAAAAATCAACCTTTAAAGCGTTCAAGGCGGCAGCCGACAATATTACGGGCAGACGCGAGGGCGTATTAAACGTTACAAAGCAGTACTTCGGCGTATACGGATACGTCAAACGCAAGGTGAGGGAAAGATTATGACGGAAAGCTTATCGAGGATAATTTCACTTGACAGGGAAGATATGTCGGATTTGGAACGCGAGCTCTTTTTAAAGGACCTGAAACGGGTTACGGACGAATATTTTGAAAGCAACGGCGCGGCGACCTTGGAGGTAACGCGCGCCGACGACGGGTTTTTAATTTGCGTGCTAATGAGCGCAAGACGGATAAAGTCGTTTAAAAAACCCCAATAAAAAGCAAAGAAAGCCGCGCGCGCCGATTATCGGCGCGCGCGGCGGTATTTTGCGGTGGGGTTTTAACAAAACCCCGCCCCCCCGACCCGAGAAGGAGGAGGTTTGCGGGGTGGGGGGGGAAAAAAAAAA
>CAMWNA010000048.1 GCA_947175515.1 uncultured Clostridia bacterium
CCCCGCCGGTCGGGGGGGGCTCTCTTTGTTATCACCACAACCTATATCCCGCCCCCCCCAAAAAATGCGCGAGCGCCTTTTTTATTCGTTAAATTTTACTCGGTAAAGCCGAAATATTCAGCGGCGTTGTTGTAGCAAACGTCTTCAACTATTTTGCCGAGCGTTTCTATTTCCGACTCGGGATACTGTCCGCTTTCCACTAAATTGCCTAGCATCTGGCAAAGTAATCTTCTGTAATATTCGTGGCGCGGATATGCTAGGAAGGAGCGGCTATCCGTAAGCATACCGACCGACTGCGCAACCAACCCTACCTGCATAAGCGTTTCAAGGTTCTGGCGCATACCGTCCTGCTGGTCCAAGAACCACCAAGCCGTGCCGACCTGCACCCTGCCCTTCACGCCTTCCTTCTGGAAGCAGCCGGCAAGCACGCTGAGCGCGTAATTGTCGCGGGGGTTCAGGCAATAGAGTATAGTTTTGGGTAAGTTTCCGTCCCTGTCGATTTCGCCCAAGAGCGCAGAAAGCTTTTCCATATACACAGCGTCCTCGATAGCGTCAAAGCCGGTATCGGGTCCGATTTTTTCAAGCATTGATTTGGAGTTGTTGCGGAGTGCGCCGATATGGTACTGCTGAACCCAGCCGTATTTCGCGTACTGCTTAGCAAGGAACACAAGTATATAACCCTTGTACATATCCTGCTCCGCTTCCGTTACTGGCTTGCCCTTCATACCTTTAAGGAATACCGCGTTCGCCTCTTTATAGGTTGCAGGGGCGTAGTGAACTACGTCTAACGCGTGGTCGGAAAGCTTGCTGCCCATACTGTCGAAGTATTTGATTCTGTCGGCAAGCGCGTTGCATAAATCCTGTAAAGTTTTTATAGGCTTTTTAACTACGCCGGAAAGCTGTTTAACCCAGCTTGCAAACCAAGACAGCTCAACGTTTATCGCCTTGTCGGGACGGAACGCAGGGCGGACCTTAACTTTTAAAGTTTCGTCCTCGTTCATTTTCTTGTGCCATTCAAGGCTGTCTACGGGGTCGTCCGTCGTGCAAACGGTTTTAACGTTGAACTTGTACATCATCTCGCGCGCGGTCAGCGTTTCAAGAACTCCGTTAGCCTTATTCCAGATTTTTTCGGCGTTTGCAGGGTTTATTACGTCGTCAATGCCGAAGTATCTGCGCATTTCCAAGTGCGACCAGTGGTACAGGGGGTTGCCTACGAAGTAAGGCATACTTTCAACGAACTGCATATATTTTTTGTAGTCGTCGTCGGGGCCCGAAATGGAATCTTCCCCGTAGCCCCTAGCGCGGAGAGCGCGCCATTTGTAATGGTCGCCGTATCTGTCGCCTGCGCCCAGCCATACTTCGGTAAGGTTTCTGAACTTCTTATCCTCGTAAATTTCCTTGGGCTGAAGGTGGCAGTGATAGTCTATAATCGGCATTTTTTCCGCATGTTCGTGATAAAGCTTTTTCGCAGTTTCAGTCGTAAGCAGAAAGTCGTCGTCCATAAACGCCTTTATTCCCGAATTTACCGCCGCTTTTTCCGCCTTTACGGCTTTTGCAGGTTTTGCGGTTTTAGCCGTTGCCGTTGCCTTTGCCGTTGATTTTGCCGCAGGTTTTGCAGGCTTTTTGGTTTCAGTAGTTTTCATTATAAAGTTACTCCCGTTTTGAAGATTGCTATTTCTTTGGTGTTATTAATTTCGTTTTTGGAAGGCTTGCCGTCGGCTGTTTCCACGACTAAGTCTATCAGCTTTTCAAGCTGGGTATCAAAGTCGCTTTCCAGAACGGCGCCTGCATTAAAGTCTATCCAGTTGGCTTTTTTTGCGGCTAACTCGGAATTTGTTGCGATTTTGAGCGTAGGCACGAAACCGCCGAAGGGCGTGCCCCTGCCCGTGGTGAAAAGCACCAAGTGACAGCCTGCCGCCGCAATGTTGGTGACGGCGCACATATCGTTACCGGGACCGTTCAAAAGGTTCAAGCCTTTTTTGGTTACAAAGCCGTCGTCGAACACAACGTCCTCAACCGGACCCGCGCCCGATTTCTGCGTGCAGCCCAAGGACTTATCTTCAAGCGTGGTAATGCCGCCCGCCTTGTTGCCGGGGGAGGGATTTTCATAAACCGTCTGTCCGTTGCGGCGGAAATAGTCCTTGAAGTCGTTAATAAGCTTAACCACCTTTTCAAACGTAGACTTATCCTTTGCACGGTTCATAAGCAGCTGTTCCGCGCCGAACATTTCCGGCACTTCGGAAAGAACGGTCGTTCCGCCTGCGGCTACTATATAGTCGGAAAATCTGCCGACGAGGGGGTTCGCGGTTATGCCCGAAAGTCCGTCGCTGCCGCCGCACTTCAAGCCGACCTTAAGGCAGGAAATATCCTGCTCAGTACGCTTGTCCTTTTTTATAACGTCGGCAATCTGCTTCAACAGCTTTACGCCGCTTGCGATTTCATCCTCTTCGTCCTGACAGACCATAAATTTAATGCGGCTTTCGTCCACCTTGCCCAATCCTTCGCGGAAGGCGGACATCTGGTTGTTTTCACAGCCCAAGCCCAGAACCAGCACGCCGCCGGCGTTGGGGTGTTTAACCATTTTCTGCAATATCAGCTTGGTTCTTTCGTGATCGTCGCCGAGCTGTGAACAGCCGTAAGGGTGCGTATAAGTGAACACGCCGTCAAAGCCTTCAGTACCGTATTTTTCTTTGAAGGAATCGACAATAAGCTTAGCCTGTCCGTTCACGCAGCCGACGGTGGGAATTACCCAAAGCTCGTTCCTTATACCGACTTCGCCGTTGGCGCGGAGGTATACGTTGACCTTGCGCGGCTTTACGGGCTTTACGTCGGTGGGAATTTTATTATAGGTATATTCCAAGTTTTCCGAAAGGTTGGTCATAACGTTGTGCGTATGCACGTGCGCGCCCTTTTCGATATCCGCGGTTGCACGCGCAATGGGGTTGCCGTATTTTACGACCTGCTCGCCCTTGGAAATTTTCTTTAAAGCGAATTTATGCCCCTTGGTTATGTCTTCCGTTAAGGCTACGCCCTCGTGGGTTTCGCCTTTTTTTAAATCGGTCAGGGCAACGGCAACGTTGTCAAGTCCGTTTATTATAATTGTTTTTTTTGACATAGAAACTCCTTTCACGAAAAATTCGGCTTGTACTTGCTTATTTTTTCGTGATTTTCAGCGGCGCTGCCGCTCTTGGCGCAACGCTTGTGCGTTTTATTTGCAGGAACCGTTGCAGCCGTTTACAAAGCATTCAACAGCCGCGCGCATACCCTTTGTATCCATTGCCTGTAAATACTTGGCTACGGTTGAAGTAATTTCGGGGTGAATTGCGTTCATATCGCATTCCCAAGCTTCCTTCCATGCGAGCGCGTCTTTTGCAAGCTTTTCATAATCGCCGTTGAATTCCGCCCAAAGCGCTGCCCATTTAATAAGGAACGCCTCGTCGTCCTTTAATGCGATTTTTTCCTTTCCGCGAACGCCTTTGTGGAATTCGACGAGCGCCGCAAACGCAAACAGCAAATGCTGCGGCAGCTTGCCCATCTTTTTAACGTAATCTTCAAGCGTGGGCAGAAGGCGCGTTCTGAACTTCGTTGTGGAGTTGAGCGCGATAGACATAAGCTCGTGACGGATAAAGGGGTTTTGATACCTTTCTATAACGCTGTTCGCGAAAGCAACCATTTGATCCTGCGGCAAATCTATCGTGGGGTTGACTTCTTCAAACACGAAATCGCGCACGAATTTTCCGATAACCTTGTCGTTTACCGCTTCGCCGACGGTATCTATACCGCAAAGATATGCGACGGGCACCATTGCCGTATGCGAGCCGTTGAGTATTTTAACCTTGCGCTGTTTGTAAGGCTTGATGTCGTCCGCAAAAATTACGTTCAACCCCGTCTTATCGGCAGGCAGCGCCTTTTGAACGTGCGCGTCTTTTTTAAGCACCCAAAGGTGGAAAATTTCGCCCTTAACAACGTTGTTGTCGATATAGCCGCATTCCTTGCGGATATCTTCTATCTCCGCAGCGGGATAACCGGGAACGATTCTGTCGACCAAGGTCGAAGTAAAGTGGTTTGCCGTCTGCAGCCATTTAATGAACGCCTTGTCCATTTTGTTTATTTCGGCAAGCTCTGTCAGACATCTGTAAAGCTCGTCGCCGTTGTTATCGATAAGCTCGCAGGGGATAATTGCAAGTCCCTTGTTTATATCGCCCTTGAAGTGTTCGTATCTTCTTTTCAGCAGAGCAAGCAATTTCCCGGGGTAGCTTTTGGGGCAGACTGAAAAGTCCGTATCCGTTTTATCTACGGCAATACCCGCTTCCGTGGTGTTGGAAATTATAACCTCCAAATCCTCGCTTTCGCCGTATTTTAAGAATTTTTCGTATTCGGTAAAGGGATTTATGCAATCGCCGATAACGTCTATAACGCGGCTGTTTTTTACCTGCTTGCCGTTATCGATTCCTTCCAGACGCAGGGTATAAAGCCCGTCCTGTTCGGCAAGGTTTGCCACTCTGCCGAAAGGCATAGGCTGAACGACTGCCACGCCGGCGTTGATTGCGCCTTTGTCGTTTAAATCCTGTATAATCCATTCAACGAACGCGCGAAGGAAGTTGCCTTCCCCGAACTGCATAATCTTTATTTTCCTTTCGGGCTTTTCATATAACTTTTTGCTTAATACTTCCATTTTTATCTCCGATTTAATTTATTCAAAGCGTCAAACGCCGCCTGCACCTTAATTTATGGGGCAGGCAGGCGTAATTAGCTGATATCAATGACGTTTTACGTCGTTCTCTACTATTTCTTCCGTTTCCGCGTCGTAAACGTAAGCCGCGACGCGCGGAATACTGAACGAGAAATCGGCTCCGACTTCGGGCGTGTGGTGAGGGTTGATTTTTAAAATTATATTGTTCTTTTCACTTCCCTCGCCCACCGTCGCGTAAACGTTGGTGTTGTCGCCGAGCAGCTCGGTAAGCTCAACCTTGGCGGTTATGTTGTAGCCCGTCTTATCCTTGCCGACGTTGACGGCTTCGGGTCTGAACGCAAACACAACCTCCTTGCCCTCGATCGTTTTTACGTCTTTGACGACGTGCTTTAACTCAAAGTTGAGTCCGTGCGCGGTGAACTTTCCGTCCTCCACCTTGCCGCGGATAAAATTCATAGGAGGCTCGCCTATGAAGCCTGCAACGAACAGATTTTTGGGATAGAAGTACAGCTCGTACGGGGTGCCTATCTGCTGAACGTAGCCGCCGGACTTCATAACGACTATCCTGTCGGACATGGTCATTGCCTCGGTCTGATCGTGGGTTACGTAAATGGTTGTAGCTCCGACCGAGCGGTGAATCTGTTTGATTTCCGACCTCATAGTAACGCGCTGCTTTGCGTCAAGGTTTGACAGCGGTTCGTCCATAAGGAAGATGTTAACCTTTCTTATAAGCGCACGACCTACGGCTACACGCTGGCACTGACCGCCGGAGAGCTGACGGGGGAACCTTTCAAGGTAGTCCGTAAGTCCGAGTATTTTAGCCGTTGCATTTACCTTTTCTTCGATAACGTCCGCGTCGATGCCTTCAAGCGTAAGTCCGAAAGCAAGGTTTTCATAAACCGTCAAATGCGGATAAAGTGCGTAGGACTGGAATACCATTGCGATACCCCTGTCGCGCGAGGACATATTGTTTGCAAGCTTGCCGTCAATATAAAATTCGCCTGCGGTGATATCTTCAAGTCCCGCTATCATTCGGAGGGTGGTTGACTTACCGCAGCCCGAATCGCCTACAAGGCAGATAAATTCACCGTCGCCGATTTCCATGTTGAAATCGTGTACTGCGTGATATCCGTTGGGATACACTTTGTTTACGTCTTTAAATAAAAGATGTGCCATTTTAAATTTTCCCCTAAATTATTTTATGTTTGTGCCGTGCGCTAAAAATCCGTTTGGTTTCGGCGCACGCCGTAATTTATCTTAAATCTTTGGTTGCGATATTGTCCATATCGTCGTAAGCCTGATTTTCACCGCACATACCCCATATGAAGGTATAGTTATGCGTGCCGACGCCGCTGTGAATTGACCAGCTGGGCGAAATAACGGCTTGCTCGTTGTGCATTATAATGTGACGGGTTTCCTGCGGAGTACCCATAAGGTGAATTACCGCCTCCGTTTCGGGAAGCTCGAAGTACATATACACTTCCATTCTTCTTTCGTGCGTGTGGCTGGGAAGGGTGTTCCAAGCGCTGCCTTCCGCAAGCTCCGTCATGCCCATTGCAAGCTGACAGCTTTCGCAAACGTCGCCGATTATGAACTGGTTAATGGTACGTTTGTTTATGCCCTCCAGCGAACCGAGATGGCGCTGCACGCAGTACTTCACTCCTTCGGGTGCGGACTGACCTTCAACGGGTTTAACTATTTTAACCGTAGGATAGGTCTTGTGCGCGGGACAGGAATTGATATAGAACTTTGCAGGGTTCTTTGCGTCGTTGGACGCGAACTCTACCTGCTTGGTGCCCATACCTACGTACAAGCCTTCCTTAAAGCCGATATCGTACTTCTTTCCGTCGAGAGTAACCGTGCCCGCTCCGCCGATGTTGATAAGCCCGAGCTCGCGGCGTTCCAGAAAATATTCGGTGGCAAGCTCCTTAAACGTGCCGAGCGAAAGCACCTTTTTAACAGGCATTGCGCCGCCGGCGATAATTCTGTCCTGATGTGAATAAGTCAGCGAAATTTCATCCGCTTCGAAAAGATTTTCTATTAAGTATTTTTCCCTCAGCTCTTCCGTATCGTAAAGTGCGGAATCATCGGGGTGGTTTGCGTATCTTACGTCAAATTTCATTTTTATGTCTCCTGAATTTAAGCGCGTTCTGCGCGCTCGTTTATACTCTTTCCCAGACTTCGTTTATAAATTTTATGCAGGGCAGAATATCGTCGCCCGAGGTGCCTTCCAGAACGAGGTAAGCGTTCTTATCGTAGGCTTTGATTCTGCCGAGAATTTTATCGAAGTCAAACATTCCTTTAGAGGGTGCAACCTGTTTGAGCTTGCCGTCTTCAAACACGCAGTCCTTGATATGGAAAACGACTATTTTGTCTGCAAAGGTTTTTAAGCCTTCGTCCAGAATATTTAAGTATTCCTTATAATTGTCTGCGTCAAGGTAGTTGTATATGTCGAAAATAATTTTAATATTGTCGGCGTTGATTTCGTCCACGGCGCGTTTCAGCGTTTTTACGTCGTAGCAGACGTGCCCTGCCGCGCCCTCCATTCCAACGAAGGCGCCGACGCTCTTTGCGTATGCGGCAAGCTCCTTAAAGGTTGCAATTACCGTTTGCAAAGCTTCTTCGGTGCGGTTCAAGGGGTGATACGTCCACTTGTCGTCGTTGAAGCTGCCCGTTTCCGAGCCGACTATATTACAGCCGAGATTTTCGGAATATTTAAGATATTCCTTGAACACGGCTTTGCATTTTGCTACCTTTTCCTTATCAGAATGGACGGGGTTGAAATATGCGCCGATGAGCGGCACTTTTATTTCCGCCTGCTTTAAAGCGCTGCCGATTGCAAAGGTGTTCGATTCGTTCAGCGCGTCGGGAGCGTACTTTATTTCGTCCATAAACTTATACGCCACGAGCTGAACTGCGGATATGCCGCACTCGCCGCATTTTGCTATTGCGTTGTCGAGACCCTTTACGCCAAGATCGTGCGTTCTGAAAGCAATTTGCATAATAACTCCCTGTCAAAATTCCGGCTGCTCTGCGCCTGCAATTTTCAGTGGTTTTCAAGGACGCCGCCCACGCGCCGCAATGTTTAAGGGCAAGCTATAAATTAAGCTTTTAAATTTATCTTTGAACCCTGCCCGAGCCGTCGCCGCCTGCAAGCGCTTCGACTTCCTTACGGGAAACGAGGTTGAAGTCGCCGGGGATAGTGTGCTTCAAAGCAGAAGCCGCTACGCCGTATTCGAGAGCGGCTTTATAATCCTTGCCGTCTAAAAAGCCGGTAATAACTCCGCCCGCGAAGCTGTCGCCGCCGCCTACGCGGTCAACGATGGGGGATATTCTGTAGGTTTTGGAATGATAGAACTCCTTATCCTTTGCGCTGTAAATGCAAGCCGACCAGCCGTTATCCGACGCCGAGTGGCTTACGCGCAGGGAAGATATTGCATACTTAAAGCCGAACTTTGCAACCATCTGTTCGAAAATCGACTTATATCCCGCAAGCTCAAGTTCGCCGCTGGTTACGTCCGTCTTGCCAGGCTTGAAGCCGAGGACGAGCTCCGCGTCCTCCTCGTTGCCGATACATACGTCAACATATTTCATAAGTCCAGTCATTACCTTCTGCGCCTTTTCGCTGGACCATAACTTTTTACGGAAGTTCAAATCGCACGAAACGGTAACGCCGTGTTTTTTAGCGGCTTTCAAAGCTTCTTCGGTGAGCTTTGCCGCGCTGTCGGAAACCGCGGGGGTAATGCCGGTGAAGTGGAACCAGTCCGCGCCTTTGAATATTGCGTCGAAATCGAAGTCCGCCGCGGTTGCGGTAGTTATTGACGAATGAGCCCTGTCGTAAACGACTTTGGAAGGACGCATGGAAGCACCCGTTTCAAGGTAGTAGATACCGAGTCTTTCTCCGCACTTTGCAATATGGTCGGTCTGAACTCCGTATTTTCTCAGAGCGGCAATAGCGCATTCGCCGAGCTCGTTGTCGGGAACAGCCGTTACGAATTCGGCCTTATGTCCGTAGTTAGCGCAGGACACCGCGACGTTTGCTTCACCGCCGCCGTAGTTTATATCGAATTCGTCGGCTTGAATAAACTTTTCATTGTTGGGGGTGGAAAGGCGGAGCATAATCTCGCCCATGGTTACGATTTTCTTCATTATTTTTCTCCTTGAAGATTTTTAAATTTTTTTCGTTTAAGTTTTATATAATGCAAAGTCATTCCGCGCCGTAAAGCCACGGAATGACAGTTCATTTTATTTTTTTAATACGAGATGAACGGCAAAGCCGCCGAACTCGTGCTTTAAGTACGCAACGTTCATTACGCCTTCCGCATTGTATTTAACCGAGCTTTCGTCGATTTCATAACCGCGGAGCTTAAGCTGGTAAGCCGCGCGCTTTACAGAGTTGGTTGCAACGGCAATATGTCCGTGCGTGCCGCGGAAAGGCGTTTTCATCATTTCCATATAGGTGGAAGCGAAAACCGAGCTGTTGCCTACTTTTTTGGTAAAGCCGAAAGCCGCGTCGAATTCGTCCGCGACGGACTCCGCCTCTTCGGGGTTAGCGCAGTTCAAGCCTACGTGTACCATAGTGAAGCCGAGCATTTTATCAATAGCCTCACGGCAGAGCTTGGTTATGCCTTCCCAGTCCTCCGCGTCCAGAAGCTTTGCCGGAACTATCCAGCTTCCGCCGCAGCATACGACCTTTTTATATGCAAGGTAGTTGTTAAGGTTATCCGCCGTAACGCCGCCCGTAGGCATAAAGCGCATTTGAGAATAGGGTGCCGAAATAGCCTTTATGTACGCAAGACCGCCGGCCTGCTCTGCAGGGAAGAATTTTGCAAAATCAAGCCCAAGCTCCATTGCCTGTTCTATTTCGCTTGCAGAGGAAAGCCCGGGAGCGAACGGCACGCCCTTATCCAGACAATGCTTAACAACCTTAGGGTTGAGGCCGGGAGCCACGCAGAACTTTGCGCCTGCCTTTACCGCCGCGTCCGCCTGTTCGCAGGAAAGAACGGTGCCCGCACCGACGAGCATATCGGGATAAGCTTTTGTCATACGCTTAATAACCTCGTCTGCGCCCTTTGCCCTAAAGGTTACCTCGGCGCAGTTGATGCCGCCGTCCCTCAAAGCCTTTGCAAGTTTTTCCGCGTTCTCGACTTTATCAAGCTTGATAACGGGAACTATGCCGACGTTTTCAAGCTCGTCCACGAGCGCGTCGATTTTGTTTTTGACGGTATTTTTAACCGTAGCTTTTGCTGCCATTTTTACCCCTTTGCGCATAGTGCGCGAATTGTAATATTTTAACATAATTATTATAAATAATTTCATTTGTTAAGTACATACACAAAACGGATAACTTTATGTAAAATACGGATATTGGGTGATTTAATAATATTTGCTTGCATTGACCGCAAAAATATGATAAAATGATCAAGCTAAACAAAATCTTAATATCGGGTGAAAAGGATTCCGCGTTTTTTTATGCGGAAAAATTTGCGTATGCTTATTTAAAATTGTTTTTATAATACTGCACATACCAAAGAATAGCCTGTTGGCAATTCTCCGTGGTATGTGTAATTAAAGCTTTATGCGGAAAACACCCAATGATTTTGTTTAGCGGCAATTAGGAGATTTGCTTTAAATAGGGGTGCGTCTCTTAATTGAGGCGCATTTTTTTATTTAAAACGAAATCATAGGAGGAATAAATGGAAAAACAAGAAGTTTTAAACGAGCTGTATGCCCTGCGCGCGGGACTTTCCGCTATATCGCAGGAATACGACAAGGCGCAAGCCATAGACGGTAAATGCGACGAGGTTCTTGCTGCAAACGCCGAAGATTTTTGCGGAGGCCTAATATGCTATGACTGCCGCATGAAAGAAAACGACGGCAAAATATATTTCCACGGACTTGAAAAGCTGCAAAACCGTTATGGATATATAGAAGGAATCGAGAAAAAAATACAAAACGGCGAAATAACGGAAGACGAAACCGTAAAAGCAACTAAGAGCTGGGCGTCAAAAATAGACGAAAACAATCTTAAAGGTAAAAAGGCTTTTAACCGCTGGCTTGCGGACGACGAATGCGACGCATACTTTAACAGCGTTTTACTCGAGGCACAAAAAAACAGGCACGCCGCCTTTTGCGGCGACATTAGCAACGTAAACTATAAAAAAGAAAGCAAACGCAAAACAAAGCGGTCTGTTATTTTCTTCTGCGTTGCGGCAGTGTTTGCAATATTCTTAGCTTTAATGTTTGCTGGCGCGTTCGGTAAATGGAATGAAGGAATTGCAGATATCCTCACCCTCGTTTGTTTAATTATAGTTGCCGCCGCACTGATTATTGCCGGCCTCGTTTACCTCGGAACAGCCAAAGCCTACAAAACCAAGTATCAACGCGAATTAACCGAAGCCGACAGCATACTTAACTCAGCCCAATGGCTTTTGGATAACCTTCCGCAGAACAAGAAAAAGACGCGGGAAATTTTAAAAGAAAAAGATGACAACATTGCGCCCATAAAGCAAAGCTGTAACGAATTTTATGCGGCGCTTGCCAAACACTTTAATCCGCTGCTGGACGAGAGAGACTGGCAGAATCTGGACCTTGTAATATTCGAGCTGGAAACCCGCCGCGCCGATACCGTGAAGGAAGCGTTACAGCTTGTGGACAGGGAGCTGCAGACGGAAAGAATTCAGCAGACCATAGTACAGGCAACAAAGCAAATTTGTTACGAAATACGCCGCGGCTTTTCAGAGCTTAAGTCTACGATTATCAATTGCACTAAAGCAATTTGCTCACAGCTTTTTGAAGTAAATATGCAGCTTACCGGCATAAGCAGACAGCTGTCGGAATTGACCGACGGAGTAAACCTAAGCAACGCATTGCAGGCAAAAGCAAACGTAACCAGCGCACAGCTTTTAAACGACGTACAGACGATACGTTACTATCAGTAAAAGTAATAATGCCGTCCGCAATATGCGGACGGCATTATTAAAAATCGAGTTGAGTTACAGCATAGGCGCAAACAGGCGGATAAAGGATTCTGTCAATCTTCGGAAAACGTTATTCTTGATATGTTCCGGCTTTACGAGCGCGCTTTTTTCCACAGTTTCCAAAAAGTCCCGTTTGATATCCGCAAGTACGGGGGAATTATAAAACCACACACCGTCCTCGAAGTGATGCACCAAGCTTCTGTAATCTAAATTTATCGTGCCGACCACGCCGGTGGTATCGTCCGAAATCATAAGCTTGGAATGGATAAAACCAAGAGTGTATTCGTAAATTTTAACGCCGCTTTTTACAAGTCTGGGATAATAGCTGTGCGTCATAAAATGAATTATTTTTTTATCCGCTATGTGCGGCACTATAATCCGTACGTCCACTCCGCGCGCAGCGGCTGCGGAAATCGCGTTCGATAGCTCGTTGTCTATTATCAGGTAAGGAGTGGTTATATAAACGTATTCCTTAGCCTGTGACAGAATTGCAATGAAAATATTTTTAGCGACGTTTTCGCGGTAAACGGGCACGGGTCCGTCCCCGAACGGAACAACAAAGCCTTCGTATTGATTTTCGAATACCGGTTTACCGAGGCTTTCAAAGTCGAAATCGAAACGCTTCTTCTCACGCTTTATTACGTTCATAGCGTAGTCTACTACAATCATTTTCATAAGCTCGAAAACGGCTTCGCCCTCAAGTCTTACCGCCGTATCCTTCCAATGTCCCAAAGGGTGAGTTACGTTAATATATTCGTCCGCAATATTTATTCCGCCGGTATAACCTATCTTGCCGTCAATGACGGTTATCTTCCTGTGGCTGCGGTTATTGAACTCGCCGTCGGACGTGGCGCGGAACCTTGAAAACGGCACTGCGTGGATATTCTGCTTTCTCAGTTTTTTAAAGTAGTTGCCGGGGAGCGTGCGCATACTGCCGATATCGTCGTACACCACCGCAACAACCACACCCGACGCGGCTTTCTCCTTCAAAATATCGAGCACCGTGTTCCAGAAAGTTCCGCGTTCGATTATGAAATATTCCATAAATATGAAATTTTCGGCATGCTTTAAATCTTCGAGCATTCCGGCGAACATATCCTCGCCCAAAGGAAAATATTCAATACGGGTGTTTTTATATAAATGCACGCCCGACTGGGCGCAGAGCATTTTTACCTGCCCGTAAGCAAGGGGCGACAGGTCCTTTAATTCCGCAAGCTCTTGCGTATCGTCCTTGAACTCCTGTTTTTCGCGCGCCGCTTTAATTAGTCTTTGTTGACTTTTAGGCAGCCTTCTGGAATAGAACGTAAGATAGCACACCAACCCGAACACGGGCACAATGAATATGAGTATAAGCCACGGAATTTTATAGTCGGGATTATCCTCCGAGCGGATAAGCTTTAAAATGCATAGCACGTAAATAATGATTATAGGTATTACCGCGTACAGCTTGAAAAAGTAAGCCAGCGCCGATACCGAAGCGCACAAAATAAGCGTGCCCAGTACTATAAGGAACACGACGAAAAGAAACCTGAACGGAATGTATCTCGCTTTCAGGCGTGAAGCGTCGCCGCGCGGCGGTTTCGGCATTTCCGAAGTCGTTATATCGTTTTGCTTTCTCTTTTTCATAACTTGTCTTTTGTATTTGGTATGCGCAATAATCCGTAAAAGAGTGCGGCGCGGGCTTAGGCTAAGCCCGCGCCGCAAAAATCAACAGCTTAATATATCCCGTGTAATTTCTCAGTAATACGTTACAACCGCTTCTTCGGGAGGGGCGCTTCTTTCAAGCTTTTCGGCAATAAGCACGGGTCCGACCTGCTTGTATACCGAATTGTATTCCATAGCGATTTTCGCCGTGACCGTCAGCCAGTCGCGCGTAGCTATATCGTTTAAAAGCCCGTTGGTTTTAACGGCAAAGCCGTCGTATTGAATATCGGCTTCGCAACAGGTCATTATATGCCTGCCGAGAACGATATATCCTTGCGGAACCTTTTTGGAAACCGCCGCCATACCCTTGAATTTTACGACCTTACCGACGTACTCGTCGGCTTTCTCCGCCATATCGCGGTAGAACCACGCAAAGTCCCTGTCCGCTATGTCTATTACGGGCGCGTTCACGTCAAAGGGCAACGGGTCCTCTATATCGTCGAATTCGGGATTGCCGCCGATATATTCATAGACTATGTCGGGACGGCGGGAAATTCCGCGCACGGTTTTATGGAATTCCATTTTGTCGTATTCACCTTTGAAACGGTTGAACACGACCATTTGCGTCATCTGTATTTTATCAAACACGAGCTGGCGCATATTTGCGTTGTAATTTAAAAAAGTACCAGCGTCGAAAAAGGTCATCATCTGGTTAATAACCCAGTTTTCGGGCATGGCGTCGAAAAACTGCTGTAAAAGCCATGTGCCGTTATATTCCACGACGACGCGCTGCACCTTATGCTTTGCCGTAAGTAAAGTTAAATTTTCTTCCGTCAGCTCGTTCGCGCTTTCAAGGATTACTTTAACTACGTTTTTAACGGCGAATTTTTCGGGCGCGTACTCTTCTTCGCCCTCCTCGCAGACGAGCAGCAAAGTTTTTTCACCGTTTTCCATACGCTTATCTTCAAGCGTTTCCTGTATGAATTTCGTTTTGCCTGAATCGAGAAAACCCAGAAACAGGTATACGTTTACTTCTTCCTGCATTTTACACACCGAAAAGTTTTTTAAGCTCGGCACCGTTTATTTTACTGCCGATAACGCACAGCCTGCCCGTATACGCCGCCGCTCCGTCGCGCACGTCCGCTTCTTCGGGAATATAGTCGAAGTGCAACCAACCGCTTTCGCCTGCAACTATGCCCTTTGCGCGCAGAACCAAGCCGTACTTTTTATCGTCCGAAAGCGCAGAAAGCTTTTCCTGCAATTCTGCTTTGGTAAACTTTTTGCCGGTTTCAACGCCCCAGCTTTCGAACACCTCGTCCGCATGGTGGTGATGATGTTCGTGCCCGTGTTCATGCTCTTCATCGTGGTG
>CAMWNA010000049.1 GCA_947175515.1 uncultured Clostridia bacterium
TTTTACTCCTTAGTACAATTTTATCCGATGTAATATCAGCAAAACCGGCGCACACGCTTGGTTTTACATAACAAGACAATCGTTTTAATTTATTTGAGATTATAACACATGCTTTGATTAAATTCAATATTTTTTGAATTTAATTTCCATTTTTTGCCATTTTTCGGGTACATTCTGTTTATATCTTGACTGATTTTTAACTCGATTTATAAAAATTTAAATATTTAACTTTGAAATTGTCAACCCGTAATAGGCTTAACGACTGTTTTTCGACACATTCAGCTAATATTGTTGACTTAACCCGTATTTAAAGATATAATATTTACATATGTTTATTAAGGAGAAAAGTATGAAAACAGCAGTTGTAACTGACAGTAACAGCGGAATTACGCAAAGCATGGCAAAAGAGCTCGGTATATCCGTAGTTCCCATGCCCGTTCTCATAGACACGGAAATTTTTTATGAAGATATAACGCTCACCCAAGAGCAATTCTATGAAAAGCTTAAAAGCAACGCCTCCGTTTCCACGTCACAGCCGAACCCTATAGCGGTAGGCGAAATTTGGGACGAAGTTTTAAAAACCGCAGACGAATTGGTTTATATTCCTATGTCAAGCGGACTTTCCGAAACCTGCCACACTCTTCAGCATTATGCAGAAACCGAAGAAAGGTTCAAAGGCAAAGTTTTCGTAATAGATAACCAAAGAATTTCAATAACACAAAGACAAAGCGTTCTTGATGCATTGAAGCTTGCCAATGAAGGCAAATCCGGTAAAGAAATTGCCGAATGGCTCATGGAAACAAAAATGCAGGCAAGCATCTACATAATGGTAGACACTCTTAAATATCTTAAAAAGGGCGGAAGACTTACCCCTGCCGTTGCAGCTATAGGAACGCTTTTAAAAATTAAGCCTGTTTTACAGATTCAAGGCTTTAAGCTTGACCAATATGCAAAGGTAAGAAAGCTTGCAGACGCAAAAACAACAATAATAAACGCGTTAAAGAAAGATCTTGAAACGAGATTTAAAGCTTTGGCAGACGAAGGAAAAATGGTACTTGCAATAGCGCATACCGAAAACTTTGAAGAAGCCGAAAAATTCAGACAAGAACTTAACGAACAAATCCCTAATGCAAAGGTTAAGTTTATCGACCCTCTTTCACTGAGCGTTTCCTGCCATATCGGTCCCGGCGCGCTTGCCGCAGCTTGCTTTATCGAATACTAACCAAACGGAGAAAAATATGAAAACTGCAATAATGGCTGACAGCAGCAGCGGAATAACGCAGGCAGAAGCAAAAGAACTAGGCGTGTTCATTGCGCCCGTTCCCGTATTAATAAATGAAGACACCTTCTATGAAGATTTAACAATTACACAGCCACAATATTATGAAAAGCTCAGAAGTAACGCTGACGTTTCAACCTCACAGCCAAACCCCGAAACAGTTAAGGAAATGTGGGAAAAAGCGTTAACGGAATACGATGCTGTCGTATACGTGCCCATTTCAAGCGGACTTTCGCAAACATGCCATATTCTTGCAGCTACGGCAAATTCCGACGAACGCTTTAAGGGAAAGGTTTTCGTCGCGGACAACCACAGGGTTTCCATAACTCAAAAACAAAGCGTACTCGATGCGCTTAAAATGTCAAAGGAAGGCAAGCCGGCAAAGGAAATTTGCGATTATCTGAACGAAACAGGTAAATACTCCAGCATCTACATAATGGTCGACACTTTAAAATTCCTTAAAAAAAGCGGCAGACTTACCCCAGCCGTCGCCGCAATCGGAACACTTTTGAAAATTAAGCCCGTTTTGCAGATACACGGCGGCGTACTTGACCAGTATGCTAAAGTCAGGAAGGTTTCCGACGCGAAATCGATGATGATTAACGCAGTTAAGAAGGATTTGGAAACTGAATTTAAAGAGTTTACCCAAGCGGGCAAAATGAGCGTTTGTATCGCTCATACCGACAGCCTGCAGGAAGCCGAAAAGTTCAGAGACGAAGTTAAAGCAGCTTTCCCTGACGTGGAATTTACGGTGGTTAACCCCCTTTCACTCAGCGTTGCAAGCCATATAGGTCCCGGAGCTCTTGCGATTGCCTGCACGATAAAATATTAATTGATAAACTGAAGCTCCGCCGATATTCGGCGGAGCTTTTCAGAATAATTTTTTATAAACGTTTCTTCGTTTGAATGAACCGTTGTAGATTACACCTATTACGAAGCAACTCATCATAACGTAGCACCATAAAAGAAAAATTATCAGCGAAGCAATTTTTCCGTAAAGCTTTTCGGGATTTGCAAACTGAAGGTAAACCGTGAAACCGACCAAGCATAAAAGCCATAGCGCCGTAGTAAGCAAGCTACCGCATATGACGTCCTCACCCTTTAATTTATAGGGGCAGGCAAAAAGATTTAGAAGCATTGCAGCAGCGAATGCCAACGCGGTTAAAAACGTATATGAAATTATATCTGCGACATAGTAAGGTAAAAATTTTTCCAAAAACCACGTCCCCAAAAATGCAATTGCGGCTATTACCGCAGCCAAAAAGAAAGTTCCGAAAATAAGAAGCAGGGAAACCACGCGCAACTTAAGCCCTTCCTTTCGTCTTGAAGAATTATAAATAATTTCACCGCTACGCCTTAAATGATAGAAAAAGTTTGTTGAAGAATACAGCGTAGTTATAAGTAAAATAATTCCTGCACCACTGGCCGCGCTCTCTGCCGAGGTTTTCATATAACTTAGAAACGGACTTATACTATCAAACAATTCACGCGACATAAACCTTTCAACGTGTAAGCTGAAATTACCCAAAACGAGCGTCAGCCACAGCGTAAACGGAGCAATACTCATCAACAGAAAGTAAACCAGCGTTCCCGCTATAGTTGAAAACTGTTTGTCCGTAAAAAATTTTATAGTATCTATAAACTTGCGCATATACATATTTTCTGCAATTTCAAAAAAAATAAGGGGGTATCCCGATAAGGATACCCCCTTTTATCTGCATCAGTTATTACAACCGCAGTTATTGCAGGAATTACATCTGTTACAGCCGCATCTGTTGCAACCGCAGCCGTTTGAATTTCTGGTATTGTTGCAGCAGGAATTGCAGCGGTTACAATTGCAACCGCAACCGTTTCCGTTATTCGTATTTAAACCGTACTGAGCCGCATAGTACGCATCGAAATTACCGCAGTTATTCCAATTGCAGCATGAGTTCCAGTTATTGCAGCCGCAACCGCTCCTATTACAACCGAACAGAAAATTGTAAAGACTGAAGCAACCGCAGTTGTTATTACAATTATTACACATTTGTACTTCTTTCCTTATTCATAAGTTTAAAGCAAAGGTTTTCCCCCTCGCTCCATACTTCATTATATGAAAAAGCACGGCCGAATTGCGACCGTGCTTTTAAAAAATTTAATTTTATTAATTGAAGTATCTTTTAAGCATTCCGGCAAAGCCTGCACCGTGACGAGCTTCATCCTTAGCCATTTCGTGAACGGTATCGTGAATAGCGTCATAGCCGAGCTGTTTTGCACGTTTTGCAATTAGAAGTTTACCTTCGCACGCACCGGCTTCCGCCGCCGCTCTGAGTTCAAGATTCTTCTTCGTGGAAGGCGTAACCACCTCGCCCAAAAGTTCAGCAAATTTTGCTGCGTGTTCAGCTTCCTCATAAGCGTAACGCTTGTAAGCCTCGGCAATTTCAGGATAGCCTTCGCGTTCAGCAACTCTTGCCATAGCAAGGTACATTCCGACTTCAGTACACTCGCCGTTAAAGTGAGCGCGGAGCCCTTCCATAATTTCTTCGTCTTCCACCTTACCGTCACCGACTACGTGCTCACACGCATAAGTGGTTTTACCGCCGGCAATAGGCTCAAACTTTTTTGCCTTGCAAACGGGGCAAACGTCTACGCCGTCCTCAACTATTTCGCCGCAAACTAAGCATTTTTTCATAGATAAAATCCTCCAAACAATTCAATATACTCAGTAATCAAATTATAACATATCAAAAGTAAAATTACAATAAAATATTGGCAATTTATGGTAAAAGCAGAGTGAAAACTAACTTAAAATTCTATTCGCAAGCTCATTGAAATTTTCACAGAATTCGTCTGCTCCAACAACTTCAAGCTGCTCACGCGAACGATACCCCCATAATACGGATATACATCTAATTCCCGCAGCTTTCGCCGTTTCAACGTCCGTTTCGCCGTCGCCGACAAATACACACTCTGTCTTTTCAACACCCAACCGACTTAAAACCTCGAATGTTGAAGCAGGATTCGGCTTTAAAGGATAGTACTCTGTCTGGCCAAGTACTTCGCTAAAACCAAATTTTGCAAGAAATTTTACGTATACCGCATCTGTTGCATCCTGCGGCTTGTTTGTAATCAACGCCAGCTTTATTCCTGCATCTTTTAGCGCCGTCAACACCTTCTCCTCGCCGTGATATAGTTCAGTAAATTCATTATTACACTTTGCAAATCTTTCGATATAATAATTATATACTTTTTGCCGCATATCTATACGGTCGCCTACTGCACGTTCAATAAGTACTTTTGCACCGTTACCTATAAAGCGTTTTGCGTCGTTAAAAGTAACTTTGGGAAGATTGAATTTTTCAAGACTTTCGTTAAGCACACTGCAAATATCGCCGAGGGTATTTAAAAGCGTTCCGTCCAAGTCGAATATAACGGCTTTTATCATTACATCTTTTCCGGCATACTTATTCCGAGAATCGCAAGCGCATTTTTCAGCGTTTGCAAGGTTGCTTTGGTCAACGCAAGTCTGAAAGGTTTTGAGTCGCCTTCCGACGACAAAATTTTGCAGTCTATATAAAATTTATTGAACTTTTGCGCTAAAGATACGGCAAAACGCGAAACGTAACAAGGCTCGTACTTTTCTGCGGCTTCCTTTAAAATTTCAGGGAATGACGCAAGCTCCTTTATTACTTCAAATTCCTGTGCATTCGGTTCGTAATTATCGGGAAGGTTAAACTTTCCGTCACTCTTTAAAAGCACGGAATTTGCGCGTGCGCCCGTGTATTGAACGTAAACGCCGGTTTCCCCTTCGAAGCTTAATACTTTGTCGTAAGAGAAAACCACGTCTTTAATTTTGTTGTTGTATAGCGCACCAAAAATAACCGCGCCCACACCTACTTTTTCTGCAATATCGCGTTTGTTTTCAAGGTCGGGATTCTTTTCCTCAATAACCGTATACGCTTTTTCTATACACCTGTTTATAACGTCCTCAAGCCAAACGACTTTTCCCTTACGCGTGGACATTGCGCCGTCCTCCAAGGAAACCATTCCATAAGCAACGTGTATGCAATCCTTTGCCCAGTCCTTACCCATAAGCTCAAGGACTTTAAAAACCTGCTTAAAGTGCAAGTTTTGCTGGTAAGCCACGACGTATAAATTTTTATAAAAATCATAGGTGTTTTTGCGATATGTTGCGGCAGCCAAATCACGCGTAGCATAAAGCGAGGCGCCATCGGAGCGAAGTATTAAGCAAGGCGGCATACCGTAAGGCTCCAAGTCGACAACCTGCGCCCCCTCACTCTCTTTAAGCAGCTGCTTTTCGCGAAGCTCGTCAATTATCGGCTGCATTTTATCAGTATAAAACCTTTCGCCGGCGTAGCTGTCAAACTCTACGCCGAGTTTTTCATATATGCCCTGAACGTACTTCAGTGTCAGCGATTTGAACCATTCAAACAGTTCGTTCGCCTGTTTGTCACCGCTTTCAATTAAACGGAAATATTCACGCGCTTCGCGTTCCATTTCCTCGTCCGCTTCGGTATTGAAACGTACGTACAAATCGTTAATAGCGTGTATACCGCCCTTTTCAACTTCCTCTCTATTGCCCCAATGCTTGTAAGCGCAGATAAGTTTTCCGAACTGAGTACCGTAGTCGCCTAAATGATTTATGCCTACTACCTTATAGCCGAGAAATTTATACAGCTTATACAGCGCGCCGCCTATGACAGTGGTTGACAAATGTCCTATATGGAAGGGCTTTGCTATATTTACCGAAGAATAATCTATGCATACGGTTTTGCCGTTACCTTGCGTTGAAGAACCGTATTTATCGCCTGAGTTTAAAACTTCATTTAAAACGTCGTTTGCAAGCCCAATTTTGTTAACGCTGAAATTCAAATATCCGTTTACAGCCGAAACGCCGCTTATGACTCCGTCCGTCGGGTAAGAATTTTTCAACTCCTCGGCAATAACCGCAGGGCTTTTGCGCATTGTCTTTGCAAGCTTGAAACAGGGCAGCGCATAGTCGCCCATTTCGGAATTGGGTGGCAGAACTATATCTGCCGACGTAATGCAGTCAAGGTTGAGTTTTTGCGCAATATACTGACGATAATCCATAGTATTTTCCTTTGACAGTTTATCGTAGTAAATTTTACCATAAACACGAAAATTTATCAAGTTTAAGCCGCATTTGTTTTGATTATTTTTGCCGTTTATATTATAATTTAGATAAGAATTTGTTAAAGGACGATCAAAATGAAATTAGGCGTCGTAGGATTGCCCAACGTAGGTAAATCAACACTGTTTAACGCTATAACACACGCAGGCGCGGAAGCCGCAAACTACCCCTTCTGCACAATAGAACCCAACGTAGGAGTTGTTGCCGTTCCGGACGAAAGACTGGACAAGCTTGCTACTCTTTACAAAAGCCAGAAGATCACCCCCGCTATCGTTGAGTTCGTTGACATTGCAGGACTTGTTAAAGGCGCGTCCAAAGGCGAAGGCTTGGGCAATAAGTTTTTATCACACGTTAGGGAATGCGACGCTATCGTTCATGTGGTCCGCTGTTTTGAAAACGAAAACATAACACACGTAAATAATAAAATCGACCCCATCGCCGATATTCAGACGATAACGCTGGAGCTTATCCTTTCCGATATCGAAGCCGTGAATAAACGCGCCGACAGAATACGCTCAGCTGCACGCGGCGGCGCGAACAAAGAAGCCGCGGCAGAATATGCGCTTCTGGAAAGGCTTGAAAAGTTTTTAAGCGAAGAAAAACCTGCTAGGCTTTTTGAATATTCCGATGAAGAAAAGCCCGTTATGGATAACTTGTTCCTGCTTACTGACAAGCCCGTAATTTATGCAGCGAATATTTCGGAATTCGATATGGGCAAGAGCGACGAAGAAATTCCTCTCGTCGTTGCCGTTAAAAATTACGCTGAAAAAGAAGGCAGCGAAGTTTTGGTTATATGCGCTAAAACCGAAGAAGAGCTTTCCCAAATGCCGCCCGACGAGTGCGCAATATTTTTGGAGGAGCTTGGACTTAAAGAAAGCGGCTTGAACAGGCTGATAAAGAAAAGTTACGAGTTATTAGGACTTATCTCCTACCTCACCGCAGGTGAAAAGGAAACGCGTGCTTGGACTATTGTTAAAGGCACTAAGGCTCCGCAGGCGGCAGGAAAAATACACAGCGATTTTGAAAAAGGGTTCATTCGCGCCGAAGTCGTAGAATGGCAAACACTGCTTGACTGCAACGGCTACAACGGAGCGCGTGAAAAGGGCAAAGTACGCTCGGAAGGCAAAGAATATATAATTAAAGACGGAGACGTGGTACTCTTCCGTTTCAACGTTTAAATAATAAATTTGCCTGAAAATACTGATTTACTTTCTTCTTTTGACGATAACCCCGTGTTCTGCAGTATAGTCTTTTATGTCTGCGTGGAAGCCAGACCAATCGTCGGGTATTTCGTCAACCCAGCCAAACTTGCGCAAAAAATATTTGCCCGACTTTTTTTCAAAACAAACTTCACACACGTTAGCAACCTTCATGCCGTCGTAAATTATATGAACGTTATACTTTTCATCAATGCCGACTGCAAAGATATTATAGTCGGAAAAATCTTCACCCTCGTGTAATGCAAATTTCTGCGCTATATTATCAAGCTCGCAAATATCTTTTGCAAGATCCGCTATAAACGTGCGCAATTCTTCAAAGCTGCACGGAGCGTCTTCCATATCAAAAACTATACAATAATCTTCAGACATTGTAACTTCTTCACCGAATTTAAGTTCAAGCTTGGACGGGTCGGTTATAAATTTACTTATGTCGCCATAGCGGTTTAAAGCGTCAGCCATATTACTCACCTTATTTAATTAGTTTAATTAATATTATAAAATATTCAAAAAGATTTTTTAAATAAAATATTAAAAGTGCAGCTTTAAAGCTGCACTTTTAAATATTTTTTAATTAATTGTTATTACTTCAACTCAGAGAAATATTTGATAGTTCTTACCATCTGGGAAGTATATGAATTTTCGTTGTCATACCAAGAAACTACCTTTACAAGGGTAGTGCCGTCGCCAAGGGGCATGCACTTGGTCTGGGTTGCGTCGAACAGCGAACCGTAGGTAATGCCGATAACGTCGGAAGATACGATTTCATCTTCTGTATAACCGTAAGATGAGGACGAAGCAGCTTTCATTGCGCCGTTTACAGCCTGTGCGTCAACTTCGCCTTCGCATACTGCGATAAGCTGGGTAAGCGAACCGGTGGGAACGGGTACGCGCTGTGCGCAGCCGTCAAGAACGCCGTTAAGCTCGGGAATAACCAAGCCGATAGCTTTTGCCGCGCCCGTAGAGTTGGGAACGATGTTAACTGCTGCCGCTCTAGCTCTTCTCAAGTCACCTTTTCTGTGGGGACCGTCAAGCACCATCTGGTCGCCGGTATATGCGTGAATAGTCGTCATATAGCCCTTCTTGATTTTGCAGAGCTTATTGAGGGTATCTGCCATAGGTGCAAGACAGTTAGTCGTGCAGCTTGCCGCGGAAATAACCGTATCACTTGCTTTAAGCGTTTTTTCGTTTACACTGAAAACTACCGTAGGCAAATCGTTGCCCGCAGGTGCGGAAATAACGCACTTCTTAGCGCCTGCTTTGATGTGAGCAGAAGCCTTTTCCTTTGAGCAGTAGAAACCCGTACATTCAAGAACAACGTCAACGTTGTGCTTTGCCCAAGGAAGGTTTGCAGCATCCTTTTCTGCGTAGATTTTAATGGTTTTACCGTTTACCGTGATGCTGTCTTCGCCTGCAACTACGGAATCTGCGTACTTATATCTGCCCTGAGCAGAATCGTACTTCAAGAGATGAGCAAGCATTTTGGGGCTTGTCAAATCGTTGATAGCCACTATTTCGTAACCGTCGGCGTCAAACATCTGTCTGAACGCAAGGCGACCGATACGACCGAAACCGTTGATTGCAACTTTTACATTTGCCATAAATAATATTCCTCCGAATAAATTATTACTGAATCTTGTCTGTAAATCAATACCAAAATATCAATTTCCCGTTAATTATAGCAAAAAAAGGGTTTTAAGTCAATTGATTTTCAGCAATCCATTGCGCGGCTTAACCACGCTACATTTTAGCATTATACGCTAATTTTGCACATTTGCAAAGTAAATTATAGCAAATTTTAACATTAATTTTTTAAAATATTTCCGTCAATAGACTTGAATTTTGCCCTGCAATGAATTATACTTAAATAAGGTAGAATTTACCATTTATTCAGTAAAACAGTTTGGGAGGATTTTTATGGCACTCGTTTCAGTAAAGGAAATGCTTGAAAAGGCAAGGGACGGCAAATACGCTGTAGGTCAATTCAATATTAACAATTTGGAATGGACCAAGTCAATTTTGCAGACCGCGCAGGAGCTGAACGCACCCGTTATATTGGGCGTTTCGGAAGGCGCAGGCAAATACATGACCGGCTTTAAGACAGTTGCCTCTATGGTAAAGGCAATGATTGAGGAATTGAAAATTACCGTTCCCGTTGCGCTTCACCTTGATCACGGTACATACGAAGGCTGCTACAAATGTATTGAAGCCGGTTTCTCCTCAATTATGTTCGACGGTTCACACTTCCCTATCGAAGAAAATATAGAAAAAACCAAAGAACTTGTTGCAGTTTGTAAGAAGAAAGGTTTAAGTCTGGAAGCCGAAGTCGGTTCAATCGGCGGTGAAGAAGACGGCGTTGTAGGATTAGGCGAATGCGCAGACCCTGACGAATGCAAAAAAATTGCCGACCTCGGAGTTACCATTCTTGCGGCAGGCATAGGAAACATTCACGGAAAATACCCCGCAAACTGGCCCGGACTCAGATTCGACGTACTTGCTGCCATTAAGGAAAAAGTCGGCGATATGCCCCTCGTCCTCCACGGCGGCACGGGCATCCCTACAGATATGATTAAAAAGGCTATTTCCCTCGGCGTTGCGAAAATTAACGTTAATACCGAGTGCCAGCTTGCTTTCCAAGAAGCTACGAGAAAATATGTTGAAGAAGGCAAGGACCTTGTAGGAAAGGGCTTCGACCCCAGAAAACTACTTGCCCCCGGCTGTGAAGCAATTAAAAAGACGGTTAAAGAAAAAATGGAAATTTTCGGCTGTATCGGAAAAGCTTAAAAATAAATTTAAGGCGCGGCATTTAATGCCGCGCCTTTTTTTTGTCTTTTAAATTCAGCTAACCCTTTTTAGCTAAATCATAGCTTTCATCTATCCGAGCGCAAATTTCATCGACAGAAACGGAACCGTCCAGACAAATGGTAATCCAATTCTTTTTGTTCATATGGTAACCGGCAAAATATCTCTTCCCGTCTATAAGTGACGGCAAGACGTCGGGGTCTATTCTCAAGTCAATGATATTAGTAATTTCATCAGAATTAAACCCTAATTTTCTTTTAGGAAGCAACAGCATTACGCCGTACCATTTTTTATTGTCCTTTCTGCGCCACACTGCGTTTGATGGAAAAGTGCTCCACAAGTATTCCAGCTCGTCGCCGTACTTTTTGCGCACGTATTCTATCACCTTATGGGCGCAATCGCCTTTGAACACGTCCTTTTCAAAGCACTTTTCACTTATTTCATTTAAAACGCGCTCGTACTCGGCGCGGACACTTCCAACGAACGTTCCGCCTGCTTCTGTAACCAAATGCAGCGTGTACGGCTCGCCCGTGCTTAAATCAATAACTTCCGTTTTAACTTCGCCGTTCACTAAAGAAACCTTTACTCTCATTTCAAACTGACCGTTAAAAATTTGCGTAACGTAAGAATACGTTTCTCCGTTTTCGTTAAATCCGAAAGCCAAAAGCTTATTGAAATTCGGCGATTTATAGTCGAATATGCCTTTATTCATTCGTTCCCCCAAAAGTTTGCAATATGTGCAGGTTTATTTTTTTGTTTTTTGCAAAAACTAACGGTTATGAAAAGAAAACTCATTTTAATTTCCGTAATATGCACTCTTCTGCTCCTGCTTCTACCTGCCTGCGACGCGAAGAATGCTGGTTCTTTAAAATCGATTACCCGTCCTTACATCGCGCAATACGAATGTACAAGCGCAACTTTCGGCGGTGACGACGTTCTTAAAAAGTTTGAATATATTGAAATAAACCTTGTTAATAAAAAAGATATGGAAATAATATATAAGCAGAAAGGCGGCGACAGAAAGATAATTAAAACGACCTATTCGCTGAATACCGAAACACGGGAATTGACTGCTGAAATAGGTATATACGGTTACAGATTTAAGGAAACCACAAAAATACAGAACGGTAAATTTACTATCAGTAAAGCAATTGGCAGAAAACAGCTTATAATGAATTTCCAAATGAAATAAAACAATGCGCCGCAATATTCTGCGGCGCGTTTTTTATTCGGGTTTATATTTGCCCGTAATTTCTTCAAGACCTTCGCTGTCGATTTTAGCAAACACTTCTTCGGGAACAGACGCTTTGTTGTCACCTAAAACGTCATCTATTGTTACCTGCTTTTCGGTATCGGTATTAAGCCTAGCAAGTATCCTTTCGGTTTCCTCGTCATAACCGGCAAAATCGTATTCCATCTTCGCAAGATTTCCGCCCAAATAGGCTTCATCAAGCTGTTTCTGAAATTTTTTATAATTCGAACGCCTGACTGCGTAAACGATGAAAAAACTGAATAACAATATTAAAAATACGCCGCCGGTGACGATTGCTACAATATATTCGGGTCCCATAGCTTTA
Organism: uncultured Clostridia bacterium; assembly: GCA_947175515.1. Taxonomy (GTDB): domain Bacteria; phylum Bacillota; class Clostridia; order Christensenellales; family Borkfalkiaceae; genus Coproplasma. The sequence continues at coordinate 12,028 of CAMWNA010000049.1, forward strand.
TTTTACTATTCATTTACTATTATGTCAACTTTTAATTTGATTTAATCGGCAATAAGGTGTATAATTAAACCGTTAAATTACTACGGAGTTGTAACTATGCTGACCGATAAAAGAGTAATTAAAACGCGCGCCGGCATTAAGACAGCGTTAATGCTTTTGACGCTTGAAAAAGAGATTGGAAAAATAACCATATCCAATCTGACGGAAAAGGCGCAGATAAACCGCTCGACTTTCTATCTGCATTACAGTAGCATTGCAGACGTAACGGACGATATAGAAAAAGAAATAAATGCAAGAATTTCGTCGTGCATAGATAATTTTAATTATAACGATATATACGGTAGCACCTGCGATATGTTTACTAAGCTTACTAACATCCTTAACGATAATGTAACGATTAAAAATTACATCCTCTACTCCACCTCTTCCGATTATATAATCGGAAAGATAAAGGAAATGCTTGTAAACAAAACTATGACGGCAGTTCTTGCGCAATATCCGCAATACAGAAGACAGGATTTTGCATATACGTTCACTTTCCTTTCTGCCGGAATTATTGACAGTTATATAAAATGGGCACACTCCAAAGATAAAGAACTTACGCTTGACGAACTGATTAAAACCGTCAGTTCTTTGGTTGACAAGACGCTTGTTAAATAAAATATTTTATTACTGTAAAATGCGCAGCTATAATTAAGCGGCGCATTTTTTAATTGAACCACTGCGTTTTAATTTCATAATTCGGGGCAATACACAGTATATTAAAGTTATGAAAAATATTATGTTCAGCGGCGGCGGCAGTGCAGGTCACGTTATACCCAATATTGCGGTAATTGAAGAATTAAAGAATGATTATAATGTTTCTTATATAGGAACGGGCGCTATAGAGGAAAGTATTTGCGCAAGCAACGGCATTAAAATTTATAAATTCGAAGCCGTAAAATTCGTTCGCGGAAAAATTCTGTGCAATCTTGCGATACCTTTTAAGCTTATAAAAAGCATAAAAGAAGCCGGCAAAATTCTAGATAAAGTAAAACCAGACCTTCTGTTTTGCAAAGGCGGATACGTCTGCATTGCACCTGCAATTGCGGCAAAAAAGCGCGGAATACCCGTTTTAACACACGAATCAGACGTAAGTTCGGGCTTAGCAAATAAAATTATTGCCGGCAGATGCAAAAAAGTTTTAACCACTTTCCCCTCCACCGCAAAAAACTTCAAAAACGGCGTTTACACCGGTTCACCGATGCGGAAATGTCTTTTTAACCGCGATAAAGCACAGGCGAAAAAAGCTTTCGGACTTGACGACCGCCCCACCCTACTGGTTTTCGGAGGCGGAAGCGGCTCTAAAATAATCAACCGAAATTTAAGAAAGATTACATTCGACGTCTGCAAGCACTATAATATTCTTCACGTCTGCGGTAAAGGAAACGCGGTTAGTTCCAACGTTTACGGATATAAACAGGTTGAATTTACCGACGATATGGGACTTGCATACGCCTGTGCGGACGCTGCCGTTGCAAGGTGCGGTTCAAACTCCGCAAACGAGCTTATTGCGCTTAAAATTCCAACCCTGTTTATTCCGCTTGAAAATTCTTCAAGCCGCGGAGACCAAGTAAGAAACGCGAAGTATTTTCAAGGTTCAGGCTTATGCCGCGTATTAAGTGAAAAGCAGCTTTCGCCTGAAAATCTCAAACGGGAAATATTTGCGCTGTTCGGCGACGAGAAAATAAAAACCGCACTCGCTCGGTGCAGCGTTGAGTGCGGAAACAAACGTATAATAAACGAAATTAAATCAGCCCTTGAATAAGAATTTTTAAACCTATACCTATGAGAACGACACCGCCGACAATTTCGGCAATGCTCGCTTTCTTTTTAAATAATTTGCCGAAATTAACGCCGATAATAATTCCAATCAGGCTAATAGCAAACGTTATAACTCCGATAATGCACACGCTTATCCATGCCCAAAGCTGAACGTTGCTAGCACCTTCCAAAATAGAATTCAAACTGAAACCGACAAACAGCGCGTCTATACTCGTTGCAACGCCCTGAACTAAAACTTCAGGAAAAGAAAATTCCTTGATTTTGAGTTCTTCCTCTTTCGAGCGCAATTCCTCAATACCGTCATAAATCATTTTTGCGCCAATTACAAAAAGTAGCGCAAAGGCTATCCAATGATCAAATTCGTCGAAAACGTCAATTTTGTTAAAGGCTAAACCGACGTAAAAGCCTATTATCGGCATAACCGCTTGAAAAGCACCAAACGTTATAGGAATCAATACGCCCTTACGCTTATTTAAGTTGCGGTAAACCATTCCGTCGCATATTGATACAGCGAAAGCATCCATTGCAAGGGATATCCCTGACAGTATTACTGAAAGTATAATGCCGAAAATCATAACAATATTATATCATATGGAATAAGAGATGTAAATATATATTTATTTTTAAAAATTGCTTCAAGTAAAAAATTTTTTTATAAACCACCTAAAAACAGTTTGCATTTTTATTAATTTCAAGTATAATTAAATTGTTGTTTCACTCAATGTTTACATTTCGAAATGTGGCACAGTCCGGTAGCACGTCCGGTTAGGTCGAAGGATGTGG
>CAMWNA010000050.1 GCA_947175515.1 uncultured Clostridia bacterium
ATTTTATACTTATATTTTATTAACGCGTTACTAATGCCGGCTATCGTATTTAAAGGCTTCGCCTTTTTCCTTCAATAAAAATTCCAAAAAAGCGCGGCAGCCGTCGGAAATATCAGAGAAAGCTTTTTCAAAATCACGGGTATACCAAGGGTCGGCAACGTCGCGCGGACGGTCCGTGAACGAGCAAAGCTTATAAATTTTATCGCCGAACCCACCGCCCGTTAAGCGCAGCAAATCCAAAAGATTGCTTGAGTCCATTACGATGATATAGTCGTTGTTAATAATATCCTTTAAGGTTATCTGTTTTGCAACGTGGTTGCCCGCTATTCCGTGCATAATTAAAGTGCGTTTTGCAGGCGGATAGATTTGCGAACCTTCCTCACAGCCGGAAGTACCGAACGAGGTTACACAAAAACTCAATTCAAGTCCCCTTTGCTTTACCATATCTTTAAATACGAGCTCAGCCATAGGCGAACGGCAGATGTTGCCGAGGCATACGAATGCGACGTTTATCATATAAATTCCCTCAATCGCCAATTTTAAGCTTTTGCCAAGGCGTGCCGTTAGGAACGTAGCCTTCGATGTAGTTTATAATTTCGTCGGCTGTGTTGAAATAGGAATACATTTCGTAGCACTTGAAGGTTATGAATTTGCGTTCCGTGACTGTCTGCATAAACTTTTCCAAATCGTCGTAATAGCGTTCGATATTGAAAACAGCCATGGGTTTATCGTGCCTGCCGAGCTGTTTCAAAGTCAGAACCTCGAAAAATTCTTCAAACGTGCCGATACCGCCGGGGGTAATTATAAATGCGTCGGCGTCGTCTTCCATTATTTTTTTACGTTCAGACATGCTGTCGGTATACGTCATTTTATCGCAGTCGTCGTAAATAACCTCCACGCCCTCGTCGCGGAAGAATTTGGGAATTACTCCGTGAATATAACCGCCGCCGCGTTTAAAGCCGCGCGCCGCCGCGCCCATAAGACCGGTTGCTCCGGCGCCGAAAACAAGCGAATGTCCGCGTTTTGCAAGCTTTTCGCTGAGTTCTTCTACCTTTTTTATATAAACTTCATCAATATGCGCGCTAGCCGCGCCGAAAATACAAATCTTCATTTTATCCGTTTACCCGTTCAATAAAATTTTACTTACTTATTTATTATATACCGTTTTGCGAAAAATGTCAATGGTTGGCTTTATGAGTAGATGTTTCCGTCTTGAATTACCGCTGTCTGAATACGCTTTATACGACAAACAGTTAGTTGCAAGGGATTGACAGCTCGTTGCCAGCCTTGAATAATTTATAGCCGCAGTCGGAACATACAACGTAAAAGGTCATAGGTTTTCCCTCGCTTGCGATTTTTTCTTGCTGGAAACTATTTTAACAATTAAAAAAAGCATTATTACTATAAATGCAAGCAAAATGAAAATATCTAAAAAAATATGATATGTGTCTTTGATTAACGTTTCTTGTGACGCCGCTATTATATGGTGTGTATCGGCAAATGTTTTATTATAAGCGGCTATACTTTCGCCGGTTTTGAAATAGGTAGTAAATTGAAATCCTCCCCATAAAAGCAAAAATGCAGATAACATATATTTACCTATTTTATCATTAAGTATAAAAACGACTATACTTGCTATAAAGACAAAGTAAAATAAAAAATCTATCGGCTCGTCTATAAAAGCAGAGATTACAATTTTTGTATTGCCAATTTTTAGCCCCGTTATGTTAAAAGTAAACCACAACAGCAAAATCCCCAAAAATGCTAATGCTATGATTTTTAATGCTTTTAATTTACGGTTATCGTCAAAAATTTTTAAATTTTTAATTGTCATAAGTCATTATCCTTTTTGATTACTTGCAGTAATCCGTTAAGAACGTCCATTAGCATTTTGCCTATTTCATTATCGTTAAGACTTACCGTTTTAGTTGCTATCATTGTTGCGACCCCGTGCGAAAACAGCCATAATCTAACGTATAAATCGTTCGCTTTCTTATCGTTCAAATCATAATCGTTTTTTATTAAAGATATAAGATACTCTTTGTTTTCGTCCAAATCGCTTTCCGCAATAGGCGTATCGCTCTGTCTTTCCGTCATAAAAAGTAACTTAAATAAATTCGGTTGTTCTTTTGCAAATCGAATGTAATTCCACCCAGCCGCTTGATATTTTGACAAATTCGGAATTGCTTTAAATAAATAATTGTTATATTCCTTTATTGCCTCTTGAATAATTGCTTTGCGCAAATTGTCCATAGTATCAAAAACCCAATAAACCGGTTGTATAGAACAATTTAATTGTTTTGCAAGGGCTTTTGCCGTCACGCTGTCAATACCGTTCGTTTTTGTCATTTCATACGCTGTATTGACTATTAGTTCTTTGTGTATTTTTGTTTTCGGCGGCATAACAAACTCCTTCTATACTTAACATTATATATCACAGAGTATATAATGAATTTATGCTTTTGTCAAGCGTATTTTTGTTATTCGCTTGTGCTTACCGTCCGCAGGTAAAAAAAGAAAAAGAAACCGCAAATGCGATTTCTTTATCGGCGGGGGTGTGCGTATACGTCTCGTGTGGTGGAACGGAAAACAATAAAAACGCACACCCAAATATATAAGGTAGACAGACGAGAATTTTATTGCGCGGTTGAATTGCCACTATCAGATTACACCTTATACGGCAAACAGTTAGTCGCAAGGGCTTGACGGCTCGCTGTCTTGCCCCGTTGCAAGGGCTGTCATAGCGTACTTATAAATACGCTTTGACAGCTTTTTTGCTTGTTCTTTATCGGGCGGCAGTTTGGCGTAAATGTTCTTGCTTTTATCGTTAAAGTAAATAACGCTTATTCCCAGCGGTATATTGTTTTGCATATTTGAAACTCCATTTTAACGCTTTTATGTATTTGCTTATCGTAAGTACTTAAAACGGCAAGTCGCCGCCGTCGTCTATCGGTATGAGCGAAAGCGGCTTTTTTATTTCGCCCGTATGCTTGCTTACGGGCGTATCTTTGCTTATGTCAAAATTATATACTGCCGTTATACGCCTACAAAACGCCGCCCACGTTTTAGGCTCGTTTTGTTGTATGTTCGTGTATTGTTCTTGCAACGACAAGTTAGAAACTATGTACACCGTATCATAGCAAGCAACGCGGTTATAGTGTCGCCCTCTTATTCTGATAGGTTGCCCGTCCAAGTAGTCCAGTATTTCAGAGATTTTGAACGAACTGCGGAACTCGTCAAGAAACAATATTTTTTCGCCGTTGTAATCGTCTATCCAGCCGAACTCGTAGTTTGTTGTTCTGTACACGTCGTCATAGCCGTGCTTGTTAAAAACGTAGCTTGTTTTGCCACAACCCGCAGAGCCGTATATATAATAGACTTTCATATTGCGGAATACTCTTTTGTACTTGTTTTCCAAATGCGACTGTCTGTATTCTTTCGCCCATTTCATAACCCTAATAAAGCGGTTGCCGTGCTTTTTGGATAGGTCGTAAAAACTCATACCGTTTTCAATATCGTGCATAATGTCGGTTAAGTCCGTGCGTTCGCCGTCCTCTATAAATTCGCCCCACTCGTAATATTGCGGGCTTATTCGCGTGTCCTCGTCCATACAGTATTCACGCGCTTGTGAGCGTTTTCCTTTGCGCTGTTCGATATGCGCGTCAACGCCGATAGTTTCTTTTGATAAACACCGCTTAATACCGCCAAACCATTTAGGTTGAGTAAATTCAAAATAACCCTGATAGTGTTCTGTTCCCGTTTCGGGAGCGCGTTCACGCTGGAATACTACATATCGCAAATCTTTGACTGTTTGTAAGTATTCCATAAATTGCTGTTCGTCTTGCACGGGATTATTTACGGTAAAGCACCAGTCGCGGGCTTGCGTATTCTTTTTTGATTTCGGTGTTTCGTCCATAGCGGACAAATCAACTATAATTTTATCGTCCATAATGCCCCCGAATTTCCAAATTTACGTTACACGTTACGGGGTGGACTGGTAATACTATGTCCACCCGCACACGGGCGGCGTTCGCCGCCCGTGTGTTGCGGTGTCGGTTATGAGTGTATGAGCGCGGCGGGCGCAACGTATAAAAGCGTTTCGCGCTTGCGCCGTTTGCGTAGTTCCGCTTGCCGTCGGCGTTGCTCCCGTCGTAACAGCTTAAAGTCCTTTATAAGCTCCTTTGTTACAAACTTTGTATTCTTGTTCAGAATACCCATTTTTGCCTTATAGTTCAAAATCACGTCGTCCGTAATTTCCCGAAAAAAGCGCGGCGGCAGTTGCGTGTCGCTTTCTTTCATAGCCGTAAGTATGTCTATATTCTCGAATATAACCGCTAACTTTTCTTTGTGCAGTTCCGTAAAGTCTAACTTTTCCATAGCTCCGTAACCTCGCTGTTATTGTTCTTGTTTTCGTTCTGACCGAATAGCGGGTAGCGTTCGCACCGCGCCAGCATAGCCGCCTTGTCGTTGCCCGTAAACGTGGCAAGCGTTGTATGGTAGTTTCCAGTCATACCGTAATAAAAATATTCTTTGCCGCTGTAACTGTCAACGCAGTTGTATATATTGCCGTAGTGCGTGTATTCAATTTTTACCGCCTCGCGCACGTTGCCGCTGTCTTTATAACGTGCGTATTCCCGAACGCCCGAAAACTCGTAGCAGTTCCATACGGTTTTAATAAGTCGCCCGTAATGGTCGTAATAATCTTGTTTGCGCTGTACCTCTATGAGCTTGTCAGAGAGTGAGCGAAAGCGTTTATCCGCGCTATCGTCTATTTGCGTATCAGCCCACATCTGAACGCCGACCTTGCGTTGCCGTTCGATATAACGCAGAAAGTAGTCCGCAACCCGTTCGGCGGTCATAGACTTGCGGCTGTCTAACTTGCTTTGAATTTCGGGCAGAAAGATTTTCGCGTATGGCAGTAAATAGTCAACCTCGTGTATGCCGTCATACAGCCCGATTTTTTCAAACTGTAATTCCATAGAAACGCGCGGCTTGTAACCTAACCCACGCGCAATAAATGTATCGTCAACGACATAAACAAGGTGTTGAACGTGCGGCGCAAGTGAAAGATTATCCCAGCCGCCAGCCCGCAGCCGTTCAATTTCCTTTTTGCATAATGCCAAATCGTAAACGGAGCGCGGCGGTATCATATATTCGGTTGCAAAATGCGCAAGTAAAGTTGTTTTACCTACGCCGCGCTCCCCGACAACGTAAGTCAGATAATACGTTTTATTTTCCATAAGCACCCCCGCAAAAAGAAACAAGGGAACGGACGAAACGCCCGCTCCCTCGTAAGATTTAATTATTTATTGCCCGTATTTTTGCGGTTGCCTTTGGGCTTTTCGGCGGGCGGCGCGGGCGGTGGCGTTGCCTCTCCGTCGCGTTGCAGGTTGCCGTGAATAAATAGTGAATTGCGCTTGCCGATATTACCCATATGCGCGTATGCGCTTTGCTGTCCTTTGCGATAGGAGGCAATTTCACGTTTGGTAAACTGCTTTGCGTATTCCTTTTTCTGTTCGGTGGTATAAGGCGTATAACGACCTTGCGGCTGTTCGTCCGTCATTGTCATTTGCTCGTTTGTATGTTGATTTGCCATAGGTTTATGCTCCTTTTTTTCGGTATAGTCCGTTATGCTATCTGAACGCGACACCATAATGAGAGTTGCCGAACCGTCGGCGGCGCGGGCGTATGTTCCTTGATAGCCTTGCGGTATTTTCGGGTTTGCCATAAATTACGCCTTTTTCGCGGGCGCAAGAGTTGCCGCCTCGTCCTTTGCGGCTTTGGCGAGTAACAATTCCACAATGGTATTTGTAGCGCGGGGCAGAAAGTAAAAATATTCGTCGTCGTTAAACATTTTAAGCACAACCGCGATATACTCCGCGCCGTTCTTTTCGCTCGTTCGTTTTTCCAGCGTAAAGCTCTTGAACGGCTCAACGCCCAGCTCCGTACAAGTCTGTATAAGTTCGACGACCTCTTTATCACACCATACATCAGCGGAACGCCCGTTAATGAGTTCAACGCGCACGAAGTGATTTTTGCCGCCGCGTTTAGAGGGCTTTGCTACGATTTTGATTTCCTTGACTACCTTGTTTAAGTTTTCCATTTTTAACTCCTTAAAAGATATATTTTTGATACACCGCGCCGCACCGTTGCGCACCGACACAGCGCGGGGCTATCCAGTAATGATTTTTACCCGTATTTCTCTAATGTTTTATTATTTTGCCTATGAGTTTGAACGGCGCACATATCAGCCAGAGCAAGAATTTACACAATAATTTAAACAGACTTATTACAAGCGATAAAACAGCCGGCACAAACGCGATAAAAACAATAATCAGAATTATAAGCAAAATTAAAATTATCATTATAATTCCCGTTGTGTTCGGTTTTATCTGCAATTCTTCTTCGTTAATGGGCTTGTCGCTACCCGACTGCTTGTTGTCTATTACGCCCAAATTATATGTAATTCCGTCCGTTTCAAATTTCAAACGCAGTATTGTTACGTCGCCAACAAGCGTGTACATTACAGTAGTTGAGTATTGCCCCGCGCTTAACCAGTAACTTGTTTCTGCAAAACGCAGTACCCATTTTTTACCTTGCAAAGCCGCCTTGCCCTCGTCGGTAATTTTGTTTGCTACGTTCACGTCAAGTAATGCACCCGAATACACATTTTGCGTTAAATCGTTTTCGGCTATAAATTGCTCCGTCGTTTCTATTCTATCCCAAGTATAAGTACCAGCAAAAAGCCCGCCGCCGTTATGTTCGACTTTATCCGTATATTTCAGATAGGCGTATTTTTCTGACTTTTCCTTGAAATACTCTTTTGTGCCTATGCCTAAACCCGACTGCCAAGTATAGGCTTGTGTAGTGTAGTAAACGTCAGCCTCTAAAAGTTTATCAATAGGCTTGTCTGTATTGAACGCTACAAAATGGCTGTCGCAAGCTCCGACATAGAGTTTAAAACCGTCTTTATACCTTACAAAGCCTACAAACTTATCCGTAATGGTTATTGTTTCAATATCCACGACGGAGCAATACGGCTTGCCGTTGATTTGAGAAAAGCAATACTGCTTGCTTACGTTGTAATTGACTTCTGTAATTTCGTTGCCGTGTTCGGCGTTCTCGTCTATATCGCCGTCAAATGGGCGGTAAATAGAACTTATCGCATAATAGCGCGTAGGCGCGTCCAATACGGCAAAATCTTTTACTTTGTACTTGTAAAACACGCCGCTGGAATTAAGGTATTCCATTTTATAGTTGTAATAGCTTAACTCGTCGTTGACGGTAACAGAAATGTTAATTGATGATGCCCGAAAGTCTTTTGTTTTTCCGCACGGTTGATACACATACACAAATAATTCTCTGTTTACGCTTTCGGCAAGCTGTATTATTTGTAAGCTGTAATCGTCGCCAGCGGCGGGATAATAACTTTCTGAAAAGTTACTGTCCTTTTTGAGGTCGTCCAGCACGGAAGAATAGCCGTTGTCGGTTGCGGCCATTACGGGCAAGTTACCTTGCCCGAATAGCACCGATATAAAACACAGTAAAAGCAAAACCGTAAGACCGCATATTTTTTTCGCAACGCTCAAAATACAATTTCCCCCTTATCGAGATTTACGCCCGAAACGTGAATATCGAATAACAACCCAAATGTTACCGAGCTTTCGCCGTTATAAGAGGACACTATTAAATTAAAATAAGCGTTTGACATATCCAAAGCCGAGCTGTTTATTTCAACCGTTTGCCCCCAATACATTTTTTGTAAAACCTTTTCAACCGTCAGTCCGTCATTTTTTATGGTAAAGCCTGTTGTGTCTTTCTGAATATCAAAGCCCGCCGTAAAGTCCGCTTGACTGGTAAACCCGTATGTGTTTCCGTCAACCGTGTAATTGAACATTGTTTTATCCGTTTTATTTGGTACGATTTTGACGGTATAGCCCTTGTGATTTTCCGCTTTATTGCTTGCTAAAATATATTTAGTTTCAAAGCGCAGTTCCTCGCCGAGCGGTAGTGATATTTGCGTTTTATCCGTATGTATTTTGCCGTTGACCTCTACATAAAAAGTCTTAAATTCCGTTGTGCCGTTGTTAGTAAATTTCAGTATTATACCTATTGCGGCGACAAGTACAACTGCAATAAGTAAAAATGCTATAATCTTGCCCGCCTTTTTCAATTTTGCACCCCCTTATAGCACAATAGAGCTATTATTCAAAGTCAGCGACTGAACAGAGGCGGTATTTTTATAACCCGCGCATTTAACGTGCGACAAATAACGGAACGAACTATATTTACCCGTTATGTCAAGGGCAATATAATACATATGCGAGTTTTCAATATTCGCAAAGTAAGGCACAAGCTCCGCCGTCGATAAATCTTTGAATAAAATATCCTTTGACCTACCCATAATAAACCAGTGCGATATTTCGTTAGTATAGTCAAAGTACAGCGACGATATAGGCTTTTCATAATCTTGATAGGGGCAACCCGTTATTGCGTGTCCGTTCAAACGTATTTGCCCGTCGTTGCTCGTGCCGTATGCCATATATTCAGACAACAGCGTTACGGTATAAGTAAATGTTTCCGCAAGCGTGTAAGTGTCAGATTTGCCGAGCTGAACGTTCGCCGCGCCGCCCACCGTGTCGCCGTTCGGGTTAATTTCAACGATTACGTTCGTATCACCGCCCAAATTTATTTCAACATTACCGAAAGACAATTTATAGCTTGTCAGTTTTTGCGCGTAGTCCACAGTACAGCTTGCTTTTGCGTTCGGGTTGTCGCGGCTTGTACAAGTTACAATTATTTGTTCGCCCAATGCTTGTAAACTGCTTATATTTGCCGTCAATGCGCCGTCTTTTGCCGTCGTTATTGTTACATAGTCCGTTACGGCTTTTCCGTTAGCCCACGCCGCCGACGGGTTTTTCCAAGTTAAAGCCCAGTCAACCAACTGATTATTTGCGTCGTTCGGCGTTAGTGAGGCGGTCAGCGTGTAAGCACTTTCAGCTTGTGCGGATATGCCGTAGTCCGAATATTCGGCAGTCGCGATTTTTGCGCTCATAAGCGAAATGCCGTTGCTTTTTATATTATCGTCCGTAATAGTCATACCGCCAATATCTGGCAGAGCCGCAGCCTCGCTTTCGGGCGTTAAATACTTTTTATTGTCAGAGGCAAACGCCAGCCAAGCGGTAAACACAGCCGCAAATAACAGCACAAACACCAGCGTAAACGCTAAAATGATTTTAGATTTTTTCGTCATAAAATACCCCCGTTATATTTCAATAGAACCCGTTACGGATACGCCCGTTACAACGCTGTTATCAATAGCAACCTTAATTGTGTCTTGCATACTTACGCCTATCTTTTTGCAGTTGACATAAACGGTAAAATAGCACTCACTGTCAACAGACTTTACTTTGTCGTAATACGTTCTTACCGTGCCGTTACGCACCATAGACGAATAATAGCCCTCTATTGATTTGTTAATGGTAACGTGCAGAGTTTCGCCCTCAACCGTGCAAGTGATTATATCGTTTACATAATCAGACAGCTTTGCGGCTTTTGTAGTGTACCAAGTTTTACTGCCGCGCGGGTCGCTCTCATAAGTACCTACCGTCAAATCGCCCGTCGCCACAACCGCAACGCTGTAATCTTTGTAAGCCGCGCCTACGGCGTTAATGGCGTTAGTAAGGTTAATATTGAAGTCGTAAGTTGTTCCTACACCCAAGCCGTATTTATCGCCCGACTTATTTGCGTTTACAGAGGTCAACGTTAAGCTCGTAGGCTTTCCAACGAACGTAACAACGCAGTCCGCTGTATAGCCGCCCTCGCGGGTAGTTACTACAACCAAAATATCCCCAGTAAATGCCTTGTAACAAGTTACCGTCGCCGTAGTGCTGCCGTTCGAGGCGGGCGTTACCGTTACATAGTCCGTTACGTTTGCCGTGTTCGTACTGTCAGCCCACATAACAGACCAGTCAACGGCTTTATTAGTTGCCGTTGAGGGTTCGACAGAGGCGGTAACATTGACCGTAATTCCCGTAGGGTTAGCGGCTAACGCAACCGCCGAAAAACTCATTGCTTTTGGCAGATTATAGACGGTGGAGTTATCCATTTTATTGCCGTTTTCGTCCGTTGCGTAGGTAGTTTGTAACTGTTCTTGCGACTGTTTCAATTTGCCGATAGTTACGCTTTGTGCTATAAGCCCCGCCGTGAGTGCTACGACCAGCACAAGCGCAATAATCATTACAATAGTTTTAAGTTTTGATATTGTCATAATTAGCTCCTTTTTTGAGTTTTCTTTGAGGCTTTTTTGCCGTTATTCCGTAAGCGGGTTTTGCTTGCCGATAGCCGCCCAGTCTATGAGCTTTGTTGCCTCGTCCGCGCCCAAGTAATAGATAAAACGCCGTGCTGTCGCCTCGCTTACAGCCTTGCCCAGTAAAAGCGTTTCAACCTCTTTTTCGTTTACACCTAATTCACGCGCAAACATAGCCGCCGAAATTCCGCGTTTTTCGAGATAGTTTTGCAGTTGCTCTTTTTTGACTTTCATTTTTCCACGCTCCCGTCAGTAGTAGGCAGTTTTTAAGCCTCTACCTATAAGCACGAAAACGGCATAGTGGCAACCTTTTTCACAAATATTTTTTTAACTTTTTGTAAATCACGGCTATTTGCTTTGATAGTGCTTGATGAGTAACGCCCGTTTGCCGCTCGATTTCCCGTAAACTCATATTCTGATTAAACACTTTTTCCAACAATGCCCGTTGCTTGTCCGATAGGTATTTTATTGCGTTATGTATTCGTTCGTCGTCCTCGCGCAACTCTACGGCGGCGCATGGATCGGCGGCAGTATCGGCAAAATCTACGCCTAATTCCAGTAAATAATTTAGTGAGGTGTGCCGCCGTGTTTCGCGCCAATGGTTGCGCTTTTCCTCTTGTACTAATTGTAGGTGCAGAGCGTATAATTCGTTCGTAACCTCGATTTCGCTTGTCGTGCCGTCCGCAAATTCGTATTTGATTTTTTTCATTTTGAAAACCCTCCGATTTTGATTTTTGTTTTGAAAAATCGCTATCGGCGGTTTTCGCCGTATATAGAAAAAGCCCCGACAGCGCGCAATACGCCGACGGGGTGCAATAGCCCATAAATGAAAAAAGACCGAACGAAAGCAACCCTATTAAGGCGGTATTGCTCCGTTTCGGTTCTTATCTTTTTTCAGATTACAACTCTAAAACAGTTTTATTTCGTTCGGGCGCGACAGTTTTTCAATAGAAAAAAGCCTATGCAAATAGCAAAAAATGCGCCTATGCAGAGTGTAGCAGAATTGTGAAAGTATAAAATAAAAGCCTTTGTCGATTAAAGGCTAAATATAAAAAGAACGCCCATTTTGAGCGTTCAGTTATTATGATTTTGTTTTTGTTGTTACCGTTCCGTTGCGAATAATTATGTGTATGTAATTATAGCATTTCGGACATTTAATGTAGCCGTCCATACCGTTTTGCGCTTGCACAAGTACGGTTTTACAATGCGGGCAACACGCATAATAAAGAGTTTTAGCCGTTTTTAGTTCTTGCATTATTTGACCGTTTTTGTTTTGAATATAGAATAGTTATATTTTTTTCTATAACCGACAAGGAACGCTATGCTTATGATTATAGCCAAACTTTCGGAAACTAATATTGCACACCAAACACCGTTCAAATCGAAGAAGATAGGCAATACCATAACCGCAGTAATTTGGAATATTACAGTTCTGATAAACGATATTGCAAAAGAGGCAAACCCATTATTAAGAGCGGTAAAGAAAGCCGATGCAAATATGTTAAAACCGCATATTAAAAAGCAACCCACATATATACGCATACCGTTTACCGTCATATTGCATAAACCATCGTCAGAGCCGACAAAAATTTTAGTTAAAGGGTATGCAAGTGCTTCCGACAGTCCCGTCATAATAATGCCCGAAATAAATATAATAACAAGACTTTTTCGCAATATATTTTTCACTTCTAATTCATTTTTTGCTCCAAAGTGATAACTGATAATAGGCGAACAACCGATAGCATAACCAGCGAAAATATACATAAATATTGCTGCTATGTAAGTTATTACGCCGAAAGCGGCAACGCCGTCATTTCCAACCAATTTCAATAATTGAAAATTATATAATAACGTTACCACCGACGCCGATATATTTGTTAAAAATTCCGACGAGCCGTTTGCGCAAGTTTTTAATAGTGCTTTTATATTCCAAACAGGCTTTGCAAATCTTAAAAGACTATTATTTTTAGACAAGAAATACACTATCGGAATTACGCTGCCAACTACTTGACTTGCGCTCGTTGCAACCGCTGTGCCGACAAGTCCCCACTTAAATGCTAAAACGAACAATGCGTCCAAAACAATATTCGTTAATCCAGCGCATACTGTTATAATTAAACCTAATTTTGCTTTTTCGGCGACAACAAAAAAACCTTGAAATGTATTCTGCAACATAGAGAATATCAAAGAGCCGAGTACTATTCTTCCGTACAGCATACAGTATTCATACGTTTCTTCATTAGCACCTAATAAAACTGCGATTTGCGGTAAAAAGATTTCGCCGATAACCGTACATAAAATGCTCGAACAAACAATAAAGCAAACCAGCAAAGAAAAAATACGGTTTGCTTTTTCCCGTTCGCCTTCGCCGATAGCTTTTGCCACCAACGCGCTACCGCCAGCACCAAACATAAGACCTATTGCACCGAGTATCATTATAAACGGCATTATTAAATTTATTGCGGTAAACGCCGATTGACCTACAAAATTTGAGGCGAACAAACCGTCAACAATGCCATAAATCATTGTAAACAACATTGTTCCAATAGTAGGCAATACAAATAATAAAAGTTTTTTATATGTAAAATGTTCAGATAACTGTATTCTCATACTTGATTTCTCCTATATAGATATAATATGAAATCACACTATTTTTGTCAAGCAAAATAATGTCTTTTAACACTATTTAATTTAATCCAATTCTTGACTTACAGACCTTGAAATGATATAATCTAATTATTATATCAGGCGGTGGTTATTCTATGAAAACAGATAATAAAATAAACTATTTCAATCTTGCATACAAAATCGTAGAAGACGAATACGGAACACTTGCAAGTAATTATGGCATTTCAGATTGTACGCTTTGGATTTTATATACATTGTATACATATACCGACGAAAATTTAACGCAGACAGATATAGCGCATATCTTACATCTCAACAAGTATAGTGTCAGTTCAGCCATAAAAAAACTTGAAAAAGACGAATATGTGGTTTTGGAAAAAACAACTGAAAATCAAAAGAATAAAATATTGCGATTAACTGAAAAAGGAAAGATTTTAGCCGAAAATACAGCGGGCAAAATTATAACTACCGAACAACAAATTCTTGAATGTTTCAGCGCAAAAGAACACGAAATGTTCAAACGACTTTTAGATAAATATGTAAAAACTCTTAAAGAATGTTTTAATCAACTAAAACAAAAATAATAAACGTATGATAGTTTTCTTGTGTTTGATTTTGCTTATCGACTTAAAACCTATATTTGAAATAAGCGTTTATAAGTAATTATTCGACAATTTAAGTATTTTTTTAACAGCATATACAAATAGCACGATATATTTACCGTGCTATAATTTTTATGTATGATTATAATTTTTTCAGTAAGAATTTTATAGTTTTTGTGTCGCTTGTGCTTACCGTCTGGGAACGGAATACGCCGTCTTGCCAAATTGTAAAGGGCGACGATTTATCTCCCGTTAGGCATAAAACCGTCGTCCCCCTACGGGGGCAAACCCTTGACAATTTGTCTGCGACGGCATTTTTTGCTGGTTAAGACGGTAAGCACCAAAGCGAACACAAAATTTTTTAAGCCGCAGTCCG
>CAMWNA010000051.1 GCA_947175515.1 uncultured Clostridia bacterium
CGGCTGTCCGTTTTCCATAAAACACTTAAATCGGAAATCTCTTACCTCAAATTCCACTATGCCTTCATCTTCTTTAAGTACAGCTCTGTAGCCGCCGGTATCATCATTCATATTTTTAGTGTATTGCACAAACTTCGAAAAAGGAAAGCGAAAAACAAAAAAATTTGATAAAAACTGCCTTAAATCAAGCCTGTAAATCCCTTTTGCTTTGTCAATCCAACCCGTGTCGACAAGACCGAGTTCTTCTTTTTTGTTTTCTATTTCTTCAACCGTACTGCAATTTTCGCCGTTTATGATAATTTCGTCCGCCCAAACTTTACAGTATTTTGTTACAGTTCTTCGCTCTAATTCTTCCAGCAGTTTCTCCAACCTGCCTTCTCCTTTTATATACCGCTTTACCCCGTCTTTATAATTTCGATAACCGTTCGGAATATTATAAATCCACTCGTCGGGGTGGTCGGGGCATCTAAATTGTAAACATAAACGCCTTATGTCAATTTGCGGATATTTTTTTGGGACAGCAAACTCGTCCCAGTCAAGACCTCTGTCCGCAAAAAAACATTCAATATTATAAACCGGTTTTTTACAAACAGGGCAAATACCGTATTCTTGCGGCAGTCTTGCCGTAATTTGGTAGATATCAAAATATTCGGTTTTGTCGTAATTGTCGGTTTTTTTGTTGTAATATGAAATTTCGCTTTCGCCTTTTATGTTGTAGACGTATTCGCCGACGCCCAAAAATTCGCAGAAGCTTTCAAGCGTTACTTCTTCGGGTACGGGCTTCGGGGGATTTTGTTTTTCCTTAAACGCTTTTATATATCTGGGCGGGAAACGGTAATTTTCCAAGCCCGCAATTTTTGCGGCTTCTTCCAAATACCATACCCAAAAGCGCATTTCGCGAATAACGTATTTACCGTTGTCGTTGTCGGTATAAGCGTTGCTCCATGCAACACACGCTTCCTTTGCAGCATCCCTTTCGTATGCGTCTATATCTTCATCAGTCAAGTCGCTGTCCCACGGCTCTAAATATGACTCGTCTTCCAAAGCTACGACCATCGCATCCCAAGCGGCGACAGCGGCTGAGGCGGATTCCCCGTATTCATCGACGGCGTTCATAAAATCGTCGATAGTGGCTTGTTTCCGCTCTGTCTGCAATTCTTTAACCGTTATTTTACCGTCCAAGTAAGCAAGGCTTTTTTTAATTAAATTTTGCGGACTTTTGTCATCGGGATCGACAGAACACCACATAGGCATTACTTTTTTTGCACAGGCAAGCGCAAGATATGCGCGCTTTTTTAGCGGTTCCGTCAATGAACGCGGCTTCAACGAATCGCGTTTGCGCGGTTCGAGTGAACCCATTGCCCGCCATATATTTCTGCGTGAAGTTAAACTAAGCTTTCCGCTTTCCGCAATTTCTTGTTCCGCTTGGTTTATCGCTTCGTCAATATTAAAACTCATATTAAATCGCCGTATTACTGAAATAATTTCAGAGTGCCGCTTTAAAAATAATTTTTTTGTTTACTATAATATTTTGCTGTAGCCGTAGGAATTGACGACGGCGTCCACCTTGACGCCTGCGCGGCATAAGGGGCAGTCAACGGGCGCGTAAGAGCTGTACTCGCCTATATCCTTAACGCCTAAAAGCTTAACCACAGGCACCTCGCAATCGAATTCGCCGCCGAAAATGGTTGCCGCGCCGACGGGGGTTCCGCCGTAGTAGCGTATGCCGCGGATTCCGCTTTCCACCGTCTTGCCCGTTGTAGCCGAAGCCGTAAGTAAAAGTACGTTTTTATCCTTGACGTAAGGCAGGAAATTATCTCTTAAAAGCATTTTATCCTCGGATATCTCGGGAGTAATTACCGCTATATCCTGATGAAGGTTTATTCCCGAATGCGTCAGATAGTGAGCGATAAACGCGCCGACCATTTTCATACGCTCAAGACTTATAATCGTATCAATGGGCGTGGCCGTAAAGCTTGCGGCAAGCATTTTTGCCGCGGCTTTTGCCGAGCTTAACGAGGACTTGACCTTAGTCATATCTATACAGTGGCTGACGTGCGAATGCTTTGTGGCAAAGTGCCCGGGGATAATATTTACGCTGATTTCACGGTTGACGTGCGAAAAAATTTCGTATGCTCTCTTTTCCATAAAAAACCTTTTTGTTTTATTTTATTATAACTTATGCGGCTTGTCAATACCCGTTTTTACATGCCTTCGTAAAAAGCGTTTTCGATATGGTTTATCTGACCGCGAAAAATTTCTATAATATCGAAGCGTACGGTGCAGTCGGGTTCGCGGTTTAAAAAATAATATTTAGCCGCTTGTATATACCTGCGTCTTTTATGATAGTCCACTGCTTCCGACGGAATGCCGAAAATATCCGAAAGTCTGGTTTTGACTTCTATGAATGCAAGCACGCCGTCCTTGCTCGCGATTATGTCCGCTTCGCCGAAGGGGTGCTTGTAATTTGTTTCCACTATTTTATAGCCCTGTTTTTTAAGGTATTTACATGCCTGCTTTTCGCCGCCGCGCCCCAGCTCTTTTTTTAAAACGTCGCGCTCTGAACGGCTGTTTCTTGAAGGCTTATCACGTTTTTCTACTGCCATTTTTTCGTGAAGCTCCTGCGGTGAACGGGCGTTAAGCCGAACTGCTTAATAGCCTTTATATGCTCCGCCGTGCCGTAGCCCTTGTTCTTTTCGAAGCCGTACTGCGGATAAGTTTTTGCGTATCCGTCCATAAGGTTATCCCTGTAAACCTTTGCCGCTATCGAAGCCGCGCCTATGGAATAACTTAAAGCGTCGCCTTTGACTATGCTTTGCTGGGGGATAGAAACGTCCAGCTTCATATTGCCGTCAGTCAGAACGAAATCGGGCGTGATTTCAAGGGCTTCAACCGCGTTTTTCATACACAGCTTGGTAGCTTCCAAAATGTTTATTTCGTCGATTTTTGCGGCTTCGATAAGGGATATATGAACGGCAACCGCGTTTTTCAATATTTTTTCGGACAGCGCTTCGCGCTTTTTTGCAGTAAGCTTTTTGCTGTCGTCAACGCCTTCAATAATTTCGTCCAACGGCATAATGACCGCCGCGCAGACTACGGGACCTGCCAAGGGACCCCTGCCGACCTCGTCTACGCCGCAGATATATTTACAGCCCTTTGATAAAAGCTGTTTCTCGTAAGCAAGCTTATCAACGGAGTCTTTCATTTTAAAATTTCAGCCCCCTTACGTCTTCAACGGTATCCAGCGTTACCGCGCCGAGTCTGCCTTTGCGGAAATCGTCTAATACTGCGCGTATTGCGCGTTCGTAATCGTATTCGCCGCCGCGAAGAATAAGGCCCCTGCGCTTTGCAACGGCTTCAAGCATTTCAAGCGGAGTTCCGCCGCACATGCCGTACCTTTCCTCCAACCGCTCGGGATATTTTTCGGAAAGCTCTTCCAAAAGCGCGATGGCGATATCGTCCAAGTCTAATATATCGTCGTTAATGCTTCCCACGAAAGCTAAGTGCAGCGCGAGCTTCTGGTTATCGAACGACGGCGGCATAGTGCCGGGGGTATCCAACAACTCGAAGTTTTCAAGGCGTATCCACTGCTTGCCGCGCGTGACGCCTGCTTTGTCGCCGGTTACGGTACGCTTTGAACCTGCAAGCAGATTTATTACGGTAGATTTGCCCGTGTTTGGCACACCGACGACCATAAAGCGGAAAACCTTGTTATAGCCCTTCTGCAAATTCTTTTCGCGCTTTTCTTCAACGAGCTTGTCCAAAGCCCTTAAAATTGTTTTGCGCGAAGACGCGTTTGCCGCGTTTATTTTTACCGCGTTGCCTTTATTTCCGCCGATAATATTTAAAAGCGAATCGGCTTTATTATCAGCCAAATCGCTTTTGTTCAGAATATACAAAACGGGCTTTGCGCCCGAAATTTTCAAAAGCTTTTCATTGAAAGAAGCCGCGGGGCAGCGCGCGTCAAGAACGTAAATAAGCCCGTCACATGCGGGCACGTTTTCCTGCATCATACGCATTGCCTTGGTCATATGACCGGGGAACCACTGTATGCGCTTCACTTGCTTTCTCCTTTTAAGTCGGGGCGGCGCTCTGCGGTAAGCTTAGCGCTTTGCTCCCTCCTCCATTTGTCAATCAATGCGTGGTTGCCGGACAAAAGTACTTCCGGCACTGCCACACCCTCGTATACCGCCGGACGCGTGTACTGCGGATATTCAAGTCCGTTTTCGCCGAACGTTTCTTCCGCAAGCGAACCGTCGGATACTACTCCGTCTACGTAACGGGCAATACAGTCGCATATAACCATTGCAGGAAGCTCGCCGCCCGTTAAAACGTAGTCGCCTATGGAAATTTCCTCGTCAACGTACAAATCGATTGCGCGCTGGTCTACCCCCTCGTAATGACCGCAGAGTATTATAAGGTGTTCGTAATTTAAAAGCTCAAACGCTTTTTCCTGCCTGAAGGTTTTGCCCTTGGGCGAAGTATATATTCGGTGCGCCTTATGCTCGGGGTCGACGGCTTTTATTGCCGTACCTATGGGCTGCGGCATCATAACCATTCCGGCACCGCCGCCGAAAGGATAATCGTCGCATTTATTATGCTTGTTATCGGCATAGTCGCGGATATTCACCACTTCTATTTGGAGTTTGCCGGCGTTCACCGCCCTGCCTATCACGCTTTCAAAAAGCGGCGTAAACATTTCGGGAAACAGTGTGAGTACGGTTATTTTCAAAGCGATACTTCCTTAAACCTTTTGCCGTCTACGGTAATTTTACGCGCATCTATATCCACGTCGGAAATCACCCCGTCCGCCGCGGCGAAAACTATTTGCTTTACGCCGTTCGACAGGGTATATACGTCGGTCTTTGCAGGGGTAACGTCAATGACCTCGCCTAATCTTTCGCCGCGGTTTGTGAACACCTCGCAACCGATTAAGTCGGCTATATAATACCTGCCTTCGGGAAGAGGGGGCGCGTTATCGCGTGTAGCGCAGACTTCGAGTCCGCGCAGAAGCTCGGCGGCGTTCCTGTCGGCAACGCCGCGCAAGGTCAGGTACGCAAACTCGCCCTGTGCGCGTACGGAAAGGACGGCGTATTCAACGCCGCCTATTTCCATAACCTTTATATTCTTTAAATCCTCCGCCGAATCGGTCAACGCTTTTACCTTGACTTCGCCGCGGATACCTTGGGGTTTTAAAACGGTTGCAACCGTAAGCTTGTTTTCCTGCATTAAAGGTTAATTCTTTTCCTTGATTTCAACGAGGACTTTCTTGCCGTCGCGCGGCGCGCTTGCCTTAACCAGCGTTCTGAGCGACTTTGCAATTTTGCCCTGCTTGCCGATAACCTTGCCCATATCGCTTTCGGCAAGGTATACGGTGTACTCTATTTCGTTTTCCCTCTCGTCAACGGCGTATTCCGCTTCGCTCTTTTTTTCGGCGAACTGCTCCACGACGTATTTGATGAGCTCCTGAATTTTATCCATTCAAATTCTCCTTACGACTTCTTCTTTTTCTTGTCGTTGGTCTTGGGGGCGGAAAGCTTTTTGCTCTGTTCCAGAACGCCTGCTTTTACAAGGTAGCTTTTTACCGTTTCGGTAGGCTGAACGCCCTTTGCAATCCACGCCTTTGCCTTTTCAACGTCGATGTTGATTTCCGCGGGGGTTTTAAGGGGGTCTACGTAACCGATTTTATCGATATACTCGCCCGACTGCGCCTTGCGCGAATCGATTACTACTACACGGTAGAAAGGTGACTTCTTATCGCCCATTCTTGTAAGTCTCATTTTAACTGCCATTTTTCTTTCTCCTTTTGTGCCTTTCGGCTATAAATTTTTTAATTTGCTCACTGAAAGTCCGCTTAAACGCAATTTCAGTGAGATTGCCAATGATTTTATTTATTTACAATGTAAACAGAACTTCCATTTAGAACGGCAAGCGTTTTTTACCGTTTTTAAGCTGCTTCATAAGCTGCTTGGTCTGGTCGAACTGCTTTAAAAGCTGGTTAATTTCCTGAACGCTTGTGCCGCTGCCCGCTGCAATTCTTTTCTTTCTGGAAGAGTTTATAATCGCAGGCTCAACCCTTTCGCGCTTGGTCATTGAAAGGATAATAGCCTTGGTTCTTTCTATTCTGCTTTCGTCAATGTCGTCGGCTTTTACTTTGTTGCCCATATTCGGCATCATTGCAAGAAGCGCCTGCGCTCCGCCCATTTTCTTCATACTCTCAAACTGGGTAAGGTAATCCTCCAAGGTGAAGGTGTTTTCCAGCATCTTTTTCTGCATTACCTTAGCCTGTTCCTCGGTCACGGCCTCCTGAGCTTTTTCTATAAGCGTTAAAACGTCGCCCATGCCGAGTATCCTCGACGCCATTCTGTCGGGATAGAAAGGCTCTAAATCGGTCAGCTTTTCGCCCACGCCGATAAACTTTACGGGCTTGCCGGTTACAGCCTTGATAGAAAGACAAGCGCCGCCGCGGGTATCGCCGTCCAGCTTGGTTAAAATAATGCCCGTGATTTCAAGACGCTCGTTAAAGGTTTTTGCAACGTTTACGGCAACCTGTCCCATCATCGAATCGACGGTTAACAGTATTTCCGAAACCTCTACTGCTTTTACTATATTTTCAAGCTCCTGCATCAAAGCTTCGTCAATTTCAAGTCGACCGGCGGTGTCTATTATAACCGTATCGAAGCCCATTGACTTGGCGTATTCCACGGCCTGCCTTGCCGTTTTTACAGGGTCCTGCGTGCCTTTATCGAATACTTCCGCGCCTGCGTTTTTTCCGACGACTTTCAGCTGGTTTATTGCCGCGGGGCGGTATATATCGCCTGCAACGAGCAAAGGCTTTTTACCGCTCTTTTTCAAATTTACGGCAAGCTTGCCGCACATCGTCGTTTTACCCGCGCCCTGAAGTCCGCACATCATAATAACCGTAGGCGGCTTAGGTGCAACCGTAAGCTTCTGGTTTGCCGAGCCCATTAGCGCTATAAGCTCGTCATTGACTATTTTAATAACCTGCTGCGCAGGATTAAGGCTTTTCAAAATTTCCTGACCGACAGCTTTTTCAGATACTTCCTGACAGAACTGTTTGGCAACCTTTACGTTGACGTCGGCTTCCAATAAAGCCACGCGAACCTCGCGCATGGCGGTCTTTATTTCAAGCTCTGTAAGTCTGCCCCTTTTGGTCAGCTTTGAAAATATGTGGTTTAATCTCTCCGAGAGAGAAGAAAAAGCGCCCATAAAGTCCCTCCTTATTCTTCACCCGTTTCGGGCGCGCCGTATATTTCAGGCGTATAGTCCTTACTTGAAAGCTATTTTGTTTCGGGCTTTGAAATAGCCGCCGAAACTTCAGCAGTGTAATCTTTGTTTAAAATTTCTTCAAGTGCGGAAACCTCGTCTGAAAGCTCGGGATGAGCCGACTTAAAGCCTTCAGACCATTTTGCCACGTCCGCAATTTTAAACGAATGCTGCAAGCTTAAGCCGCGCAGTCTTTCGAAAAAATGCAGCTTCTCCTCGTAACCCTCAAGCTGTTTTTTACAACCCTTAAGACAGTCCGATACCGCCTGCCGCGAAACGCCCTTTTCACAGGCGATTTCCGAAACGGTTAAATCAAGATTGAAATACATATCGGTTATTTCCTGCTGAACGTCGGTCAGCAGTCCGCCGTATATATCCCACAAGCCTATGAAAGAAATTTTATCCATATCTTCAAGTATTATATTCTCCGCGCGAATGTTTGTCAAGTAATTTAACTTGTCAAAATTTAAAATCGGGCAAGGTATTTACATTATTATTTATTTTTTAACATATTAATAAACAGCGGGGTAAAAACGCATTTTAGTTTGACAGCGGTTTTTGGGTGTGTTAAAATTCTATGGTAGTCTTATAGTTAAGACTTTTTTGCGGAAAAGGTGAAGATATGAGCAGAGAAATTAACGGCGTGACTTACGATACCCGTACGGCAACCGTAGACAAGAAATTCACGTACGGCTATCCCGGCGACCCTACCGGCTACGAGGAAACGCTTTACATAACCGGCGACGGAAGATATTTTATTTATACTTACGGCGGCTCGGCTTCGAAGTATCCCGAAGAAAACATCACGCCCATTGCACGCGAGGACGTAAAGAACTGGATGCTTTTACACTGATATTAATTTAAGATTTAATAAGCGCCCGACGGCTAGCCGTCGGGCGCTTTCATAATACTTTGCGTAAGTTATTCTGTTGCGCCGTCCGTTGCCGACTGTTCCGCAGGGGCGGTTTCGGCGCCTTCGGCGGTTTGCGTAGGTTCGGCGGTTTCGACAGAAGCGCCGTCAGCCAAAGCTCCGCCGCTGCCTGCGGCAGGAAGTCCACCCTTATCCTTACCGTACAAAAGCTTTAAGAAAACGGGGGTCAGTACGGAGGAAACGAGAATCAGCAGCACCGTCATAATCATAAATTCCTGCGGAAGAGCGTTTTCTCCGAGCGCGGTATTCGTTACAGCCGCGGTGACGATCAACGCTACTTCGCCGCGCGCCATCATGCCTACGCCGCCTATCGCGCTTTCGCGCCAGTTGTATTTGAACGCCTTGCAAACTGCGCCGCAGCCGACGATTTTGCCGATAAGCCCCATAAGCACCGCGCACACCGCAAAAAGCAATATACTAGGATTCAAGTCCTTGAACGTTATGCTGGATATACCGATATTCGCAAAGAACACCGGCGCGAATATCGTGTAGGTGTTTACTTCCACCTTCTGGTCGGTATAGCGGCTTGCGCGTATGTCGGTTGAAAGCACAACGCCTGCAAGGAACGCGCCCGTAATATCGGCAACGCCGAAAATTTCTTCCGCAGCCCAGCTGTACAAAAGGCATACCGCGATTGCGAATACGGGTATTCTGTGGGTTGTAGGCCAGCGGTTATCAAGCCATTTGAACAGCTTGGAAATACCCCAGCCTGCAAGGATAGCGATTATGAAGAACGCGACAATCATAATCACCGTGCCCCACCACTGCGCCTTAAACCAAGCAAAGCCGGTAAGGTGTTCGCTTGAACCCGATTTGGCAATACCCGTGACGATTGACAAAAGCACGATGCCGATAACGTCGTCGATAATCGCCGCGGAAACAATAGTCGTGCCGAGCTTGGTATTTATTTTTCCTAGTTCCTTTAAAACCGAAACGGTAATCGCAACGCTGGTTGCGGTGAGAATAGTTCCTATAAATATACCGCGGTAGATATTTGACGTGCCTAGCCCGATATTGCCGAACGGCAGGGAAATCAAAAGCCCCAGAATAAGCGGCACGGCAACGCCGGCGCAAGCTATTAAAACGGCAACCAAGCCGGTGCTTTTAAGTTCTTTAAGATTCGTTTCCAGTCCCGTGGAAAACATAAGGAACAACACGCCGATTTTGGAGAATATGGACAGCGCGTTTTCTTCCGGCAGAACGAGGAAGCTTTTATAATCCTGACCTTCGAAACCGATTAAAGATACGCCTGCAAGCCCGAAAATTGCCGGTCCTATTAATAGTCCGGCTATGATGTAGCCCAGCACCTGCGGCAAGCCGAGTTTTCTGAACACAAGCCCCAAAGCTTTGGTTGAAAACAGAATTATTGCCAGCACCATACAGAAGCCGAGCGCGGAATTTCCTTCAAACATTTTATCACCTTGTTAAATTTAATTTAATGTATTATAGTCCAAATCACGAAAAAAGTTAAGTGCTTTTTCAAGAATATCTGACTGCACGCAATTATGATTGACTTAAACACTTTTAGAAAAAAACAAAAAAATTTTTAAAAAAGGTATTGACAACCCAAAAAACCGTGCTATAATAAAGGTACAAAAAGAAAATAACTTACACAAAATGTTAGGTACCAACATTAATACGCGAGGTAAGCTATATGAAGGATAAGTAGCCGCGAAAGCGGGACACGGTTTAATTTTTACGAAGCGTAAAACTTCCGCTTCTGTATGGTAAGGGAAAATTAAAAAATTAAATTGTTCGGGAGGTAAAGAGTATGCTTTACTTTGCAAGAACGATTAACGAAAAAGGAAGGTAAACTCCGATGTACAAGTTTACTTCTAAGACCTGATTTTAAAAACGGTTTGTTTTTCGGCAAGCGTGCGTTCTAGGCAGGCACGGTTGCAAGGGTTAATACCCGAATAGCTTTTAACAAGCACCGTTATGAAGGCGGTCTTAAAAAACAAAACTGAATAAAATTCAACCCTGCGACGACGAACCGCCGCAGGGTTTGTTTTTATATCACACTAATTAATTTCTTCGATATAATGATATTCTAAAATTTTGTCATCTGTGATTAAATCACTTTGCTTCGTATTATCCCATGGACTTCCGCATCTGTGAGTAATATTAATTAATTCACCAGCTGAAAAGTTACCATATTTAGCAACCGTCTCGTCTATTGTCCTAATTTTCTCTATTCCGTCAGTACCAAAAAGGATTTTACTTTTTATGGGCAATGATTCTATTTGTTTTTCTTCTTTTTCCTCTTCATCCTGTACATCAAGATAATCTCTCAATGAAGACTTTTTGTAAAATTTATATACACTTTCGATTACAGGACCATATTTATAAGCATAAATTTTATCCTCAAAAAGCTTTTTTTGCGTTGCACAATAATAATCCGCATAGCAGAGATATGATAATTTTTGCAACTCTAAATGAGTATATTCTTTCTTTGAAGAAATATACTGTGCAATATCAATACCTTTTAAACTTAAATCTCTTTTTATGAGTTTTATAAATTCATCAACATCAGATACATTTTTTACACCTTTGAAAAACGGATCTGATTCTATAACAGCCTGCCATTCTTCCGACTTAGCATAAATAGAGTGAGATGAAAGAGAAACTTCCTTTCCGCATTTTAATTTTATTTTTGATACAATGCTTATAAGGTTTTCAATATTCAAGTTCTTACCGCAAAGATCCAAAGCAATTCTTGTTCCTTTACTATATGAACTGCTCATTATAATAATATGCCGAATCAATTCGATCCCTCCTTTATTTCTTTTTCCCATTTAACGTAACTTTGCTTATATTTATTATGTGAAACTTTATTATTTATTTCATTGTTTTTAAGCCAAACTTGCAATTCCCATTGAAATATTTTACTTGCACCTTTCTTCTTAAAGTAAATATGAGTAGCTATATACTCCTGCTTATCGGAACAAATACATTTTAATTCTTTGAATTCCTTCTTAATATATTTAGAAATTACCTCATGAGAGTAATCCCCATCAAAAATAATTCTTATACCGAATAAATCGTTAAGACATTTTTTTACAGGTATTTCACCATTCTGATGTATGGGAAGTTGATAATTTCCTATTTTAAAAAGAATCGAGTTACGTGCTTTTACTCTTGTTGAAACTTCTGAATTATTTTCTTTCCAATTATTAAGAGAAAGATTGAAATCAAAAATATTATCGTTCAAAAAAGAAGTATAATCAAAAACGCTATCCAATAATGACGAAGACTCAATTTGTTTAATTAAAGATTTATTTAAATTATATTCCTTATCTTCACATTCTGATAGCCATAACTCTGATATTCTATTATATTCTCTTTGAATTTTAATAACTAAATGCTTTAATTCTTCTAACATAATAAATATAAACAAATAATATCATTATAAACTATATTGACATTATAACACTTATATTTATTCCGGTCAAGTGTAAATTTTTTACACGATACCGTCGAGCTCGTCGAGGGTTAAATCAAAGCTGGGAATAAACTTTTCAAAGAAGTACTCCACCTCGGGCATATTGCGCGAGTGTAAATCTTTTTCAATACTCTTTTTGGCTTTCTTGAACTCGTTGTTGCCGCAACGGAGCTCTTCAAAGCATTTTACGTATGCGGCAAGCCTGTCCGCCGCCTTCATAAGCTTATATTCGATACTTTCCGTATCGGGCATAATATTTACCTCGAACGCGCCGCGGATTTCTTCGGGCAGGGTAGATAAAAGCTTATCGCAGGCTTTATCCTCAATATTCTTATACGCGCCGCGGATAAAGTCGTTGAAATATTTTACGGGGGTCGGCAAATCGCCGGTCATAACCTCGCCGCATTCGTGATACACGGCGTAAAGCACCGCCTTTTCCGCGTCCGCATTACCGCTGAAAATGTTGTTGTTTATCACCGCCAGCGCGTGCGTGAACATTGCCACCTGCTGGGAATGCTCCATAATATTTTCCTCGCGCACGGAGCGCATAAGCTGCCAGCGTTTTATATACTTCATTCTGTCCATAAAAGCGTAAAAGTTGTAAGCCATAGTTTTTCCTTCAGTGTCCTTAAAAAGCTTTTTTTACATTATAATTCATTCGGCGCAAAATTTCAATTGACTTTGCATATAATTTAACTTATAATTTAAATACGCTCTTCGGGGCGAATAAAAATTAAATACCGTCGGGGGTGTCCTTAAAAGTTTTAAGGGCTGAGATTATACCCTTTGAATCGGCAACGTAATGGTTGAGCGATAGTGCAAAGATGATAGAAATTTCGGACGTTCCCATATTTTAGGAGCGTCTTTTTATTTTCGGCGGTAGAAGGAGTTGTTTTATGCATTTTGCAAACCTGATGAGTGCGTACTTCGACAAGACCTATATCGGCGAAGACAAGTACTATCTGTACGGCAACGTGTGGACGGAGTATGCCTCGGACTTCCTTATGCAGGTTTTCCTGTATACGGCAATCGCTTTAGCGGCGGTGCTTATAGCCGTGGGCGTTTTGGTACGACTTAAAAAGCCGGAAAGCTTTTCAGGCTTTTTAAAGACCGGCGGCGCAATAGTCTGCGGTTTTGCCGTGACGATTATAGTTTCCATGCTTGCGCTGGGCTTTGCCAACAACGCGGAAAAAGGCTATACGGCTTATTCCAAAATAGGTATGGTTTTAATACCTTCCGCTATTTTAGGCGGAGTTTGCGTACTGGGAATTTTGGCAAGCTATATTGCGGGATTATTCGGGAAAAAAGCTTTTAAAATAACGCTTATTTCCGCCCTGTCGCTATTCGGCGCGGCGCTTATAGCGTTTATCGTATGCCTTGCGGTTTACTTTGCTTCTGGCACTGCGGAGGACAACAACGGCGCGGTAATTACGGGCACTGAGAACGCAATGCTGTACGTGAGCACGGCAATACTTATTGCTGCACTTGCGGCGCTTGCGTTGCTTTTCGGGCGCGGCAGAAAAAAGGGCTTTGACACGAAATCAATCGCATACGCGGCGGTATGTATTGCGCTGAGCTTTGCGCTTTCGTATATAAAACTGTTTCAAATGCCGCAGGGCGGTTCTATAACGTTGGTATCGCTTTTGCCCCTTATTATTTATTCCTATATGTACGGTGTGAGAAAGGGCGTTGCCGCAGGCGCGGTGTACGGAATTTTGCAAGCCGTGCAGGACCCGTTTATAATTCATCCTGCGCAGTTCTTCTTGGACTACCCCGTAGCTTTTGCCGCTATAGGTCTTGCAGGAATGTTTGCAAGGTTTAAAAAGCTTGAAAGGCTTCCTCAGCTACAGTTTGCACTCGGCGCAGTTGTTGCCGGAGTTTTAAGGTTTGCGTCGCACGTGCTTTCGGGCGTGTTCGCGTTCTCGGAATACTCCACGCTTGATAACGTATGGGCGTACAGTATGGCTTACAACTCGTTCGTATTTATCGACCTTGCAATAACCGTTGCCGCAGGGGTTATAGTGTTCTCGGTGAAGTCATTTATGAAGCAGGTGCGCGCCGTGCAGTCAGCGGCTTGGGCGCAGCCCAAGGCTGTTGAAGAAGCGGCGGCAGCGGAAGAAACGAACAACACGGAAAACTGAAAATAACGTTTTAATTTTAAAAGCCGCCGCGCGTTAAAAA
>CAMWNA010000052.1 GCA_947175515.1 uncultured Clostridia bacterium
CTTTTATATTTTTCAAACCAATAAATTATTTTTCAAAAATTCTCGTGCATAGCACCGTCATATCGTCTGAAACGCTGTTTTTAAGACGCGTTTTAGCCTCGGCAAGTATTTTATCGGCAAGCGCCTGCGGGTTTAACGGCTTCAGCTCCTGCAAATATTCGTACAAATCCGACTGCGATGCAAAGGCGGAGGTAATGCCGTCGCTCATAAACACGACGATATCTCCGTTTTTCAACATTTCCGTACAAACCGTCGGGCGCAGATTATCCAAAATTCCCATTGGCAGGCTTTGGCTTTCAAGCACCTTAATTTCACCCTCGCGCACGATAATTCCGGCAGGCGAGCCGATTTTTACGAAGTTTGCGCTGCCGGTGTTCAGGTTAACCGCCGCAACGTCAATGCAGGTGAACCGCTCGTCACGGTTAAATGACAGCAGCTTGTTTATGGTGTTTAAAACCGTGCCTTCGGGCATTTCAGCACGGTAAAAGGCTTCTATTAAGGAAATCGCCGTTGCCGAAACCTTTTTCGCGTATTCGCCGCTTCCCATACCGTCGGAAAGCGCCATTAAAAAACTATGCTCGTTAATCTTTATTACGGAATGAGTATCGCCGGAAACCTTTTCACCGCTTTTAATCGCATAAGCAACGCCGAACGCCGCGTCCAGCCTCGGCGGTGCGCCGAATATAAAGCTGCATTTGTCACCGTCGTAGCTTAGCTTGTCCTTTAAAAGATATTTGCGTTTGGTAATTTCCGAAATCACTTCCGCCATGGCTTTAACGTTGCTCTTTGCGCTCGTCACCGCAATAACTTCGCCATCGTCGCTGCTTATGTAAAGCTCGGGGCAGGAAATACCGTGGGAGGACAGCTTGCTTTTTATCGCTTCCTCAAGCTCGGTAAACTCGTTGTAGGATTTGCATAAATCAACCGCGCAGGACTTCATAACTTCGGCAACTCCGCGCGCTTGTTCGGCAAGCAGCGCCCTGCCGCTTTTGGCGTTTTCAACCTCCGTCATATACCTGCGGTAGTCGGCAATCATCAGATTTAGCTGCTTAAGTACGTCGCTGGGGTTCGAACAAATCTGAGTTACTTCGGAAGGCAAGTCTATAAGGCTTACCTTGCCCTTTACACTGCCGGTATCTATAAGCTTTTTAAAGCCGCTATAAACGCTCGTCTTTGCACAGCCGCGCCGCCTTTCGCAGTTTTTACAGCATTTTTCCTTTAAGTCTTCAAGTATTCTTTCCCTTGCCGACTTGTCGTTCACGTCCTCGTCCAACGCGGAAAACGCGCATTCGATCTCTCGGAACACTTCGGAAATTCTGTAAAGCTTTTCGCTCGTTCTGCGGCGGCTCCGCTCTACCGCGGTATCGGGCAGAACCTCTTTAACCAGCAGTGAGTTTTTCAGCTTTTTATAAAAGCTGTCCGGAGGAATTGCCGGCAAAATGCCTATTATCAATAAAAGCAGCGCACGGAAAACTATTAACACGGCGGAGCAATCGAAACCGCCTTTAAAGTAGCAGTAGAGTGCAGCAAGCGCCAATCCGACGGCGCCTGATACAAACCTGCCGGCGCCCGAAAACAATAAAACGAAAGTTGCCGCAATTACGTACGCGGTAAGCGGAGCAGGGGTAAACGCCGTAAGCGCAGGCGGCAGTGCAAGCGCCAGTGCGGCGATTACCGCCGCGGGCGAGCGTGTAAGTCTTACAAAGAAGATAAGCATTCCCGCCGCAAACGCCGTATAAACGAAAAACCCCGTAAGGTTGTAAAGTCCCGTTCCCGCCGCAGCAAAAACCACGGCGCAGCAAACTAATTCTTCTTCCCTCAGCTTACAGCGGTTAACCCTGTAAATAACCGCGTACACAGTCTTAAAGCAGAAAAACGCAAATACTGCGCACACAGCGGCGGCAATAGCTTTCAAACCGTATTCGCTATTTATAAAGCTGAGTCCGCCCATGCCCTTCCAAGGCGCAAACGCTACGTAAAGCGAAAGCGCAATGGCAAGGTATGCTATCGCCTCGAAGCTGATTTTGCGTTTGGAGCGCCTGTAAAGGAAGGTGACCGCAGCTAAAAACGCACCCTCGAATAAGCTTAAAAGGCTTAAAATAAGGTTTACGTGTACGGCGGAAGCTGCAACGTACAAAACGGGCGTAACTATTACGTTTGCACCGCATAAAAGCATTGCAAAATACAGCCCGAGAGAAAGCGGCACACCGTCCAGCGCTTTATTCAATAAAACCAGTACGACCGTATAAACGGCGTACGTCAATACGCTTTTTAAGTTAATTTTTAAGGGCATAAGTTAATTTTAAGCCCCGTTATGTGAAATAATTTGTCTATTAATAAATTATTTTGTAATCTTAGGTAATTTATTAATTCGCTTATAAAATTTCACGGAATTTTAAGGAAATAAATAACAGCAGTGAAAATTTATAACCCTTTTAATTATGAGTGATAATAAATAGTGAAAATAAAAAGTTTTGCGCTTTTCGTTGACATAACACGTAATATTGTGTAGAATTATGGAGTAAAATCACGCGTAAATACGGAGGAGAATATGGAAGAAGAAAGGGAAGAAAGCGGAATATCCATCAGCGAAATTTTCCGCGTAATTTTTTCGCAGAAATGGCTTGTATTAATAATTACCGCGGTTATTGCCGTTGCCGGAACGCTTGGCATCTATTTCGGTATGAATAATTCCAAGCGCGAATTCGTAGCGTCCTTCGTTTTAAATCTCCCGGGTGACGATAAAAATCAGGCTGTATACACTTATCCCGACGGAAAACAGTTCTATTATTCCGATTTGGTATCTGTGGATATTTTAAAGGAAGTCAAATCTTCCGATTCCGCTTTTGACGATATTGACGTTGAAGCAATGGCTGATGACGGTGGTATTTCCATTTCACGCAAAGAAAACGAACAAAAAACCGAAATTATTTATACTGTAAACGTAAAGGCAAGCTATTTCAAAAATAAAGAAGTTGCCCGCCGCTTTATAACCAAGCTTGCAAACGTTCCCGGCGCGCATCTTGCAGAAATGAATATTGGCTATGATGATAACATTTCTAACGTAGAGGAATTAACAAGCTATGAAAATGTGATAGCTGCACTTGAAAAACAATGTACCTATCTCGTCAGTCAATATAACCAGCTTACAAACCAATACAAATCCGATTTCGTGATTCGTGACGGAAAAACGTTGAATTATTATGTTACGGCTATAGATACGTTTGTTAACCCTAACAAAAACAGAGTTCTTGAAAAGCTTAAAACACAAGTAAAGGAAGAGAATTTATTAAAATCTCTTGAACTTAAGAAAGATTATGAAAACGAATTATTGCAGGTTGAAAGAGATTTAAAGAGAGAGCAATTCATTCTTGACGAAATGAAAGTAGGCTCTTCCGACGTTTCTCAGAATATAACGGCAATAAGGGACCAAGCGGCAAAGGTTGCCGATCTCAATCAAAGAAAAGAAGATCTCACAAAATATATTACAGACGGTAAATTAGCCGACGACGATTTTAAATCGGCAATAAATGAAGCGTATGAAACGGTTAAAGGGTTCACGGCAGACTTCAAGTATGCGGCTGAAACGGTTTACAGCGTAGCGCTGACGGTTAGCTTCACTACTTCCAACGTAATTACCACCGTCGGCGAAACGGGTCTTATAATTTCGTGTGTTATAAGCCTTGTCGCGGGTTTAGTTATCGCAATGATAGCAGGTTATATTGTCGGCAGGGTAAGGCTCAATAAAAAGGCGGCGAAGGCGGCTTTAGCGGCAGACGGAAACGTTTACTATCCTGCGGAAGCGGAAGTTATATCCCAAGCGGCGGCAACTAGCGACGATGCTGAAGACAAGCCCGAAACAAAAAAGAAAAAATAATTTTTATAAATTTAAAGCTCCCTTATAAGGGAGCTTTTTTCACGTGTTAAAGCCCTGAAAAAAATCGGGGCTTGATTTTTGCTTTTTTATGTGTTATACTTTGTTATCAGGGACTGCTTTATGACGGATTTCGAAAAGTTAAAAAACTTAATAAACCCTCACAAACTTACCGATAAAGCTTTCTTTTTATCCCTTCTGGACTTCGAAGGACAAAAGGAGTACGAGGAAGAGCACGTGAAAGCCGTAATGCAAATGCTCAAAGCCGTGTACTTGAATAAGCTGATTAAAAGAATGTCCGCGGCGAAAGCCGAACGGCACGCGTTGAATTCCGCGCCCGAACACAGCGCGGAGGCATACCGCCGCGTTCTGGAGCTGAACGCGGAAATTTCCGCGCTTAAAAATAAAATAACTTCCTACAAGCCTTTTTTCGACGAGCCGTATTTTGCCCGTATGGACTTAGAGGACGAAAGGGAAGGCTACAACAGCTACTACATCGGCAAACGCGGCGACGAGGGGCTTGAAATTGTGGACTGGCGCGCGCCGCTTGCACGCAGGTATTACCAGAAAAGCCGCACGTCCTTTTCTATCAACGACTACGACTATAAGCTTATTCTGCGCCGCGCTATCCGCACCCAGAACGGCAAAGTTCTGGACATAAAAAACGAATATCTTTCGCTTAAAGACTATTTAACGGCTGAGGAAATCGGCGGCCGCGACGAGGCGGTTATTTTTGACCCGTTCCTTAAAGACATAATAGAAAGCCGCAAGGAAAAGCGCGAAATAACCGACATAATAGAAACCATACAGGAAAAGCAGTATGAAATTATAACCCTGCCCGAACGCGAGGAATTTACCGTGCAGGGCGTTGCCGGAAGCGGAAAAACAATGATTTTACTGCACAGACTTTCCTACGTTTTATATAACAACGAAACTCTGCGCCCTTCCGATATTTTGGTTATAACCCCGTCGGATTCATTCAATGCTTTCATTGACGAACTGGCAACCATTCTGGAGCTTGAAAAAGTAAAAACATCCACGCTGGATAAATACTTCTTGAATTTACTGAAAAACGCAGGCGTGGATATCTTTGCACGTATTGATTATACGCAGCAAATACCGCAGGAGCTTTTAAATTATATCTATTCGGAAAAATTTTCCCAAGACGTCAGGCGCAAGCTTGAAAAAATTTACGACGGCGTTTACGGTATGTTTGCGGACGAGGGGTGCAGGGAGGTAATTTCCGTTATAGTGAAAGCCTGCGCACAACAGTCCGCCGAGTACGAAAAAATAAAAAATGCAAGCCAACGCGTCCGCCGTTGCGTTTTAGGTGAAATAAAAGAAAAGCCCGACGGCGGACTTTACTACACCAAGCAGTTCCGCTATATGTTCAACTGCGTGCAGGATATCAGGGAATTTTTTACTCTTTTAGACGGCGGCAAGGATAAGGGCTATGCATACTTTTACAGACAGCTTTTGTCTTTTTATAAATCGCTTAAATATTTAAGGCGCTATTCCGAAAAAATCTGCGCCGCGGCGGTTTCGGACTTGGAAGAGCTGTTTAATTTAATAGACAGGGAAATAAACGATTTAAAGCGTTATAAAATTAAAACGGGCAATGCGGAAGTGCTGACGTACGCGGACAGGATAGAAAAACGCGAACAGCTCAAAGCCGAAATTTCCGCAACGGCGGAAAGGGTGAAGCGCATTGCGGAAGCCTTTTATCCCCTGTACGATTTTGCCGAAGTCGTGCGCGGCGAACGCGATTTCGTTGCGATAGGCAAGTGTGAAACCACTTACGACGTTGCACGCTTTTTCTACCGTGAAACCGTTAAAAAGTCGAAAATGAAATACGGTATGCCCACAAAAAAGCTTTGCCGTTTCGATCCGTTCGCTTTAAGCTTTATTCTTTCAGAGCTTAATTTTCCTCTTTCGCCAAAGTACGCGTTTTTGTTCGTGGACGAAGCGCAGGATATTTCACCTGCGGAATACGCGGTATTAAAAAAGGTCAACGACAGGGCGGCTTTCAACGTTTTCGGCGATTTGAAGCAGAACGTTACCCCTTACAGGGGCATTTCCGACTGGTCGCAGCTTGGGTATAAGGTTTTCAATTTAAACTTAAATTACCGCAACACAAACCAGATAGTTGACTTCGTTTCAAGCGGTTTGGGAATAGATATGCGCCCCATAGGCTTTGACGGCGAAAAGGTGGAAAGGATAGAACCGCGCTCCGTCACCAAATATTTTGCGGACAAAAACGGGCTTTGCGCCGTTATCACTGCCGAGAGCGATTTGGAAGAATACGTAAAAAAGAGTTACAACGTTTTAAGTAAAAGCGGCAGAATTTCCAAAAATAAAATAAATATTATGACGGTGTACGAAAGTAAGGGGCTTGAATTTACTGCCGTCGCCGTAGCGGATAAAAATATGACGGAAAATGAAAGATACATCGCCTATACCCGTGCGCTCAAATATCTGGCAGTTATAACAAAATGAGTGCGTAATCCGGCTTTAAATTTTTGAGTATCGGTCAATAAAAATTAATGGCGCAAATTAATTTGAAAGGTCGGTAAAAAAACTTCTCACACACTTGCCCAAACGTTAAGTAAATGTTATAATAATAAAACAACGCATTTTTAAGGAGCAGACGGAAATACAGAATATGGCGAAT
The DNA here is from genome assembly GCA_947175515.1 of uncultured Clostridia bacterium. Classification (GTDB taxonomy): domain Bacteria; phylum Bacillota; class Clostridia; order Christensenellales; family Borkfalkiaceae; genus Coproplasma. Next base: position 6,546 of record CAMWNA010000052.1, read on the forward strand.
AAAACCAAAAAACAAAACGACGCAATCGAACTTGAAGGCGAGCTTTTAAATACCGTAAGCTATGCTACGTATTACTGCCGCCTTCCGCTTTTTACGTCCTTTAAAATTTTCAACAGGGCGGAGGAAAGCGTAAAGGAGCTTTCAATAGCAATCTCGGGTTCGACTGAGCTTATAATTCCTTCGGAAATATCCGTAGACGAAATTCCTCACGAAAGCAGTATGGAAATTTCCGCGGAAAATCTTTTAAACCCCAAATATCTCGCCGACTTGGACGAGCCTGCCGTCTGTACCGTTCAGGTCAAAGTTTCAAGCGGTAAAAGCGTAATCTGCACTTTAAAAGCAGACGTTTCCGCCCTTCCCATAAACTGTTGGAGCGGACTTTCGGGCAACCCCGAAATGCTTGCAACCTTCGTGCGCCCCAAGCTTGCCGACTGTCAGAAGGTACTTGCCGAGGCCGGCTTGCAGTTAAAAACGTGGGGTTATTCTTCGGAATGGTCGGGCTATTCCGGCAACGACAGAAACGGCGTCAGGAACGCCGCGGCTGCGGTTTTCGCCGCTATCCGCCATCTTAATATAGAGTGTGAAAACGGCGGCGACCTTTCCAAAACCGTAGCTTCGGGCGATATTTCGGACATCTTGCAAAGCAAGAAAGCCACTCCTTTATCGCTTGCGCTGTTTGCGGCTTCGTGCTTTGAAAGCACTAAAATGAACCCCGTAATCGTAGTCGGCAAAAAGAAGATAGGCGTCGGCGTTTGGCTGTATGAAAGCTGTTTCTCGTCACCTATACAGGACGATATGACGGTAATCGAAAAGTACGTTACCGACGGCGTAAATAACCTTGCGGTATTCGATATAGAGGACGTTTTCGCACACAAAAACGCAAGCTTCACCACTAGCGAATCGCATTTTTCCGCGGCTTTGAAAAGTAAGTCGTTCGAAATGTGCGTAGATATAAAGCGTTGCCGTATAGGCGGCATATTCCCCCTGCCGTTAAAGGTCAAAACCGCGCACGGCTACGAGCTGTTGGACGACAGACAGCTTTCATACAGCGAAAAACCGCGCGAGGTAATAGACGCAAGCAAATTCGAATTTGACCGCACCGCGTCAAAGGATAAAAGCTGGCAGAGAAGGCTTCTGGACCTTTCATTAAAAAACAACCTTTTAAACTTCCGCTACACGCGCGATTGCCTGCATATTCTTTCAACGGATATGACGACGTTCTGCGAAAAATTGGAATCGCGCGATAAGTTCAGCCTTTTACCCAACACCACTGCAATAAAGGACGCAGCGTACTTCGGCGGTATAGCAGGCATCAGAAACATGGGCGAGCTTATCTCGCTGGAACTCAACGCGGGAAAAATACGCACCTATTCGGGTGCGGAACGCACGGTTGAGGTGGCGGGCACGCTTATAAGGAAAGCCCGTGCCATAGAGGAGGAAACGGGCGCAAAAACTCTGTACCTTGCATTCGGCTTTTTAAAGTGGCGCAACCAAGGCGACAGGGAGGACAAATTCGCCCCCATAGCCTTGCTGCCCGTAAACGTAAAACGCACCAAAACACAGGGCGCGCTTTTAGAGGTCAGCGAAGATTACGAAGTAAATACGACTTTACTTGAATTTTTAAAACAGGAATTCGGTATAGATATCCGCGGCGTGGACGGCAAAGGACTTTCCCCCAAGGAAATTTTAGCCGTGTTCCGTTCCAAAACAGCCAATATGAAGGGCTGGATGGTCTACGAGGATATTTATCTTGCACAGTTCACTTTCGCGCGTTACGCAATGTGGGCGGACGTCAAGAACAATATAAACGAATACAAGAAGAATCCGCTCATTTCCAGTCTTTTAACCAATACCAACAAGCTTACCGAAAACAAAATCTGCGGCGCAAGCGAGGACGAGGGCGAGCCCTGCGAAATCATCGTGCCGCTCCCTTGCGACAGCACTCAGTATGCGGCTGTTGCCGAATCCGCCAAGGGCACTACGTTCGTTTTGCACGGTCCTCCCGGAACGGGCAAAAGCCAGACGATTACCAACATAATCGCAAATGCGTTATATAACGGCAAACGCGTTCTGTTCGTTGCAGAAAAGCAGGCGGCTTTGCAGGTCGTTAAAAAGCGCCTTTCGGATATAGGCATAGGCGATTTCTGTTTGGAGCTTCACTCCGGCAAGTCTGCGGATAAGGGCGAAATTGTAAGAAGTATTGAAAACACCCTTGCGCTGACGGGCGAAGCCGACGGCGAAAAATTCATAGGCACGGGCGAGCGTATAAAGGAAATGCGCGAAAGCTTGCGTTCTCCTTTGGACGCGTTGCACAAAAAGCGCAGACTCGGTGTTTCCGTTTACGAGGGAATAGTTTATTATCTTCAGAACAAGTCCGCACCCGAGCTTGTTAATATAGAAACGACCTTCTACGATTCTTTGACCCAGCAGAAGCTTGAGGAATGCGAAAGCATGCTTATGACGGCGCAGGCTGCCGCCAACGAATGCGGCGGCGTTTACCGTTCGCCGTTCTCGGGCATAAATCTTTCCGAGTGCGACGAAAAGACCGAAAAAGCCGTCCTATGCGCAGCCGAGGTCGTGCTTGCCGAGCTTAAGCACCTTAAAAATTATCTGGGACTTTTCCTCGACACCTACAACCAGCGCGTAAGCACCTTTACCGTTAAAAAGCTTGAAGGGCTTATCGAAATTGCCAACGTTCTGAAGGAAGACAAGCTTTTGGAATTTTTCGAATGCGAGGAAGAAGCCTTCTACAAATTCTACAATGCAAATCTCCGTTACGACAGCGAAGTAAAGCACTGGATGCAGAATTTCAGAAGCCTGCCCGACATATCGAAGTATTCAGATAAAATAGAGGAAGAGCTGGATAACTGGGGCGAAAACTACCGCTCGTCACGCGTGCTTTTAAGCGTTATAAAGCGTATTAACCGCTGCGCTTCAAAGCCCTTGAAGGAAAAGGACGAAGTAGAGTGGATAAAGCGCGCTTACGAGATTGAAGAAGCTAAAAAAAGAATACTTTCGAATACCGATTTAAGCTCGAACTTTTTAAGTATGGGCGGCGGTATTCACGATAAAAAGCGCGACGAGTTTTTAAAGCCCTTGTATAATCTTCACAAGCTCTGTGCGCAGGTATTTATGGACTACAACGCTGACGCGTTCAACAGCGTGTGCGTAGGCGCGGCGCAAGGTCAGCTTAAACCGCTTATCGTCGGGCTTATTTCCGCGGCAACCTCTTTCAATAAAAGCTGCGACCACTTTTTGAATATAGTCAAAGCAGACCCTGAAGACTGCCGCGATTCCGATTTGTTTGAATTCTACAACGCCAAATGCTCTGCGCTTATAGATAATATCGATATGCTTCCCGCGTGGTGTATGTACAAGGCAACCGCAAAACGCTTGAACGACAGCGGCTTAACGTTTATTACCGACGCAATGGAAAGCGGCAGAATAAGCGGCAAGCAAATTCTTTCCTCGTTCAGGAAAAACGTTTACCGTAACTTTATACAGACCAATATCCCTGCGGACGAATATCTGTCGGCGTTTTCTGCAAACGTGCAGGAGGAAACTGCAAAGGGCTTTTCACAGCTTTTGGAAGAATTCTCCGCGCTCACGCGTGAAAAGCTGCGCTCCGACCTTGTTTCGCGTCTGCCTGCAAGGGAAACGGAAGGACCGCTCGCGTTGGAGCTTATGACCTTCCAACGCAGTATTAAGGGCAATATGCGCGGTCTCAATTTAAGAACGCTTTTCTCGGAAATACCCGAGCTTTTGAAGGTAGTCGCGCCGTGTATGCTGATGAGCCCTATAACCGTTTCGCAGTATCTTCCGGCAGATTCCAAGCTGTTTGATATAGTAATCTTCGACGAGGCTTCGCAGATGCCCACGTGCGAGGCGGTGCCTTCGCTTGCAAGGGCTAAAAGCGCGGTAATTGTCGGCGACCCCAAGCAGATGCCGCCCACGTCCTTCTTCACGGCAAGCGGTCAGGACGAGGATAACCCCGAAACCGAGGATTTGGAATCGGTTTTGGACGACTGCCTTGCGCTCGGCATACCCGAAAAACACCTTATCTGGCACTACCGTTCCAAGCACGAAAGCTTAATCGCTTTCTCAAATATAACCTATTATTCGTCAAGGCTCTGCACGTTCCCGTCACCCGACGCGCTCGACAGCAAAGTTAAACTCAATTATATAGAGGAAGGCGTTTACGACAGGGGCGCAACCAAGTGCAACCGTCAGGAAGCCGAAGCGTTAGTTGCCGAGGTTATAAGAAGATTAAAGGACGAACGCTTAAGAAATTCAAGCATAGGTATAGTTACTTTCTCTACGCCCCAGCAGGTGTATATCGAAAGACTGCTTACAAAAAAATTAGTTGAAAAGCGCCTTGAAGCCGTTGCATACGACAGGGAAGAACCGCTTTTTATCAAGAACCTTGAAAATGTTCAGGGCGACGAACGCGACGTAATTCTCTTTTCGGTCTGCTACGGTCCCGACAAGTTCGGCAAAATCTCTTTAAACTTCGGACCCTTGAACCAACTCGGCGGTTGGCGCAGACTCAACGTTGCGGTATCGCGCGCAAGGGAGGAGATGGTTGTATTCTCGTCCATGCGCTATTCTATGATAGATATGTCGCGCACGACCTCACGCGGAGTTGCAGGGCTTAAAGCATTCTTGGAATTTGCCGAAAAGGGCAGAACCAACATATCCGTAAGAAGCGACGAAATTATAATAAACAAGCAGGGCATAGGCAAGTTCATTGCGGAAGAGCTTTCCGCATACGGCTATGACTGCCGCTGCGACGTCGGCGTTTCAGACTTCAAAATCGACGTTGCCGTGGTCGACCCTAAGAACAAGCACAACTTTATTCTGGCGGTGCTTTGCGACGGTCAGCAGAATTTCTCCGTCAAGGACAGGACGGTTATGCAGGTACAAACCTTAAAGCGCAATAACTGGAACGTAGTCCGCCTGTATTCCATAAACTTCTTCAACAACCCTAAACGCGAAATAAAGAAGATTAAGGACTACCTTGATAAATTAACCTCCGGCGGTAAACCCGTCGCGCTTGATTTCAGGAAGAGCTACCGCTTTGCAAAGCTTGACGTGAAGCCCCAGCCCCCCGAATATATCTTAAACGGAGCAAACGACGCGGAAGTTATGCGCGTTATCAAAACGGTAACGGCGGCGGAAGAACCCGTTTCCATTCAGTTCTTAATGCGCCGCACGCTCGCCGCGTTCGGCATAACAAAGTACGGAATTAAGCTTGAAAGCAAGCTCCGCTCGCTCGTGGAAAAGTGCGGCTTCGAAAGCTGCGCTATGCTCGGCAACGTGTACTATTTCAGGACTGATAAATATTCCTCGTTCGATAGGTACCGCGTAGAGGAGGGAACGGTTACGCGCACGGCGGATACCGACACTACCCCGTTTGACGTAATTTCGCTTATAAAAAGTATACTTTTAAATAAAGTCAGTATGTACGCGGACGAGCTTATTCCTGCCGTATTAAAGGAACTTAAAGTTCCGCGCGCAGGCGATAAACTTTCCTCTTTCGTATCAGGTTGCATAGACGAGGGAGTGCGCCGCGGCGTATTTATCCGCAGCGTTTCGGATAAAATTTCTTTAGCGTAATATAAATAT
>CAMWNA010000053.1 GCA_947175515.1 uncultured Clostridia bacterium
AAAATTTTTAAAATTGTGGTTATAAACGTTTAAAAACACAATATATTGTGTAATAAAAAACACAATCATGGGCCCCACCTTAAGGTGAGGCCCATTACCGGAAAAAATGAAGATAATCTATTATCTCCGGCTAACGCCGGCGGATAATATCTATCTTAGGCGAAAATAATCAGCCGAGGTATTCCAAAAGCAGCTTGTCCGCAACAAGAGCGATAAATTCGCTATTTGTCGGGCGTTCATTGCCTATGTATACCCTTGCGCCGAAAACCGAGCTTATCGCTTCGGTTCTGCCGCGGTTCCACGCAACTTCAATTGCGTGACGGATAGCGCGTTCAACCTTGCTTGCCGAAGTTTCAAACTTTTCACCGATTTTAGGATAAAGCTCCTTAGTTACCCTATTAATAACCAGCGGATTTTCCACCGCCATTTTTATGCCTTCACGCAAGTAAGAATATCCTTTGATATGCGGAGGTATGCCAATAGTGGTGAAAATATTTGAAATTTTTTCATCAAGTGAAACCACCTTGCGCTTGTCCCTGATTTCAGTCGTAATTTTGTATTCGGTTGCGCGGTCTGTTAATATGTCCTTTACCCTTTCTGCGATAATCTGCGGAGTTATGGGCTTAACAAAATAGTAAACTGCGCCGTGGTTGATTGCAAGGTTAACGATTTTCTGATTGTCAAAATCCGAAATTATAATAGGTAAACATTCGGGGCAGGAACTTTTAATATGGTCTAAAAGTTTAATGCCGTCAATGCCTTTGAGCATAGGATCAATTATTGCTACGTCGGGTTTGGCGGTTTTAAGAGATTCCAAAGCAGTATCACCCGAGAGCGCCGCCGCGCATACGGTAAAGCCTTCCGTGTCGTTAAAATAGTCTTTAAGTTCCGTCAAAAATTCTTCGTTGCGCTCGAAAATCGCAATTTTAGCTAAATTCATATTTTATTCTCCCTAAAAATTAAATATCACTTAGTTACGAATAAATTATACAGCATAAAATTGTAATTGTAAAGCTATTTTTGTAAAAAATACAAAAATATTTTAAAAAATATAAATTAAATTGTCTAATTTTGTACAAATAGAAATTATTGGGTTATTAAATCGATATAATCGTCGTAAGAAACCTGTTTATCAAACTTTTTGGTGCCGTTAATTTCAATTATGCGGTTTGCAACGGTATTCATAAGCTCCTGATCGTGCGACGTGAACAGCATACAGCCCTTAAAGTTTTTCATTCCGTTGTTGAGCGCGGTAATGGATTCCAGATCAAGGTGGTTAGTGGGTTCGTCAAAAATAAGGAAGTTACTGCCCTCCAACATCATTTTTGCAAGCATACACCTCACCTTTTCGCCGCCGCTTAAAACTTTTGCCTGTTTTAAAGCTTCCTCTCCGGAGAAAAGCATTCTGCCGAGCCAACCGCGGAGGTATTCCTCGTAATGGTCCTTGGAAAACTGGCTGAGCCATTCAACCAAAGTATAATTACAGCCTTGGAAATATTCGTTATTGTTTTCAGGGAAGTACGACGTGGATATAGTCTTACCCCATTTGACCGTGCCTGAATCGGGCTGGGCTTTTCCTGCCAGAATATCGTAAAGCATAGAAACCGTAGTGCTTTTGTCGCTGACGATACCGATTTTTTCGTCCTTTTGTACGGTAAATGAAACGTTTTCGAAATAGCCTTTCTTTGTTAAGCCTTCTACCATTAATATATCGTTACCGATTTCTTTTTCATATTTGAAATCGATAAAAGGATATTTGCGGAGTGACGGTTTGAAGTCGGAAATCGTGAGTTTTTCAAGCTCCTTCTTTCTGGAAGTTGCCTGTCTTGATTTGGAAGCGTTTGCCGCGAACCTTGCAATAAATTCCTGCAATTCCTTAGCGCGCTGTTCGTTCTTTTTATTTTGGTCGCGTTGCTGGCGGGCAAGAAGCTGGTTGGTTTCATACCAGAAGTCGTAGTTGCCGAGCATCATATTTATTTTGCCGTAGTCAACGTCGCAGATATGCGTACAGACTTTATTTAAAAAGTGTCTGTTATGCGAAACTATAATAATTGTATTTTCGAAGTCCATTAAATAGTTTTCAAGCCAGCGGACGGTTTTTATATCAAGGTTGTTCGTAGGCTCGTCCAAAAGCAAAATATCAGGGTTGCCGAAAAGCGCCTGCGCAAGCAGGATTTTTACCTTGCGTTTGGCGTCCATTTCCGACATTAACGTATAGTGGCAGTCTTCCGTAACGTCAAGCGCATTTAAAAGCGTTTGAGCTTCGTATTCTGCCTCCCATCCGCCAAGCTCGGCAAACTCGCTTTCAAGCTCGCTTGCGCGGACGCCGTCTTCTTCGGTGAAGTCGGTTTTTGCATAAAGCGCGTCCTTTTCGTCCATTATTTCGACTAAACGTTTATGTCCGAGCATAACAGCGCGAAGTACGGTAACGTTGTCGTAAGCGTTTTGGTTCTGTTGAAGAACGGACATTCTTTCGTTTTTGTCCATAGTAACGTCACCCTTGTTGGGTTCGACCTCGCCGCTTAGCACCTTTAAAAAGGTTGATTTGCCTGCTCCGTTTGCGCCGATAATGCCGTAGCAGTTGCCTTTTGCAAATTTCAAATTTACGTCTTCAAACAATTTTTTACTGCCGTATTGCAGTGATACGTTATTTACCTGTAACATTTTTTCTCCGTTAAAATTTCTATATTTGTAAGCGTTTTATACCGCAAACTGACTATTATATAATTTGGAATAAAAGCCGCCGAGTGACAATAATTCCGAATGAGTGCCCTGTTCAATGATGTTTCCTTCTTTCATTACAAGGATAATATCGGCTCCTTTAATAGTTGAAAGTCTGTGAGCGACGATAAAGCTCGTTCTACCGTTCATAAGCTTTGAGAAGGCTTCCTGAATTTTAACTTCCGTACGCGTATCGATTGAAGAAGTGGCTTCGTCGAGAATGAGCATTGGCGGCAGACAAAGCATAATTCTGGTTATACACAAAAGCTGCTTCTGTCCTTGGGAAAGGTTGCCGCCGTCTTCAGCTATTTTGGTATCGTAGCCTTTGGGAAGTTGCATAATAAAGTTATGCGAACGCGCAGCCTTTGCGGCTTCGATAATTTGCTCTTCGGTTGCGTCGGGTTTGCCTATAGTTATATTGTCGCGGATAGTTCCGCTTTTAAGCCAAGTATCCTGCAAAACCATTCCGTAATTTTTCCGGAGTGATTTTCGCATGACGTCCATTACATTATTGCCGTCAACGTAAATGCTTCCGGCGGTCGTATCGTAAAAGCGCATTAATAAGTTTATCAAGGTTGTTTTGCCGCAACCCGTAGGCCCGACGATTGCGATGCGTTGACCTGCCTTAGCTTTGATATTAAGGTTTTCAATTAATTTTTTGTCCGCAGTATACGAAAAGTATACGTTATCGAATTCGATATTTCCCTTTACGTCTGTAAGTTCCACAGCGTTTTCGGCGTCGGGTTTTTGCGGACGTTCGTCAATTAACTCGTAAATTCTGCCTGCGCAGGCAACGGCGTTCTGAAGCTCCGTAATTACGCCCGAAATTTCATTGAAAGGCTTTGTATACTGGTTTGCATAAGATAAAAGACTGACAAGCAAACCTGTTGTGAACGAAACTGCCGGAACTGAAAACGTGCCTATAAGCATAAGCGCACCCGACAGCGCTACCGCGGCATAAACCACCGCGTTAACGAAACGCGTAGAAGGGTTTGTCAGCGAAGAAAAGAAAATTGATTTCAGCGACGCCGAAGTAAGGCGCGAATTTATTTCATCGAACTTTTCAATATTTTCGTCCTCACGGTTAAATGCTTTAACAACCTTCAAATTACCTATCATTTCGTCAATGAAAGCCGTCTGTTCGCCGCGGATTTCAGAGGTCTTTTTAAACATTGAATATGTTTTTGATGCAATAAACTTTGCAACAAACAGTGAAAGCGGCGTAATTACGAAAACAATTAGCGCAATAACCCAGTTAATTACGAACATTATTACAAGCGTGCCTATTATGGTTAAAATGCCGGTAAAAAGCTGAGTAAAGCCCATTAAAAGCCCGTCGGCAAACTGGTCGACGTCGGCAATATTTCTGCTTACTATATCCCCGTAGGAATGTGCATCAATATATTTCAGCGGCAAACTTTGAATTCTTGCAAATGCTTCCGCCCTTATATCCTTGACTACGTTATATGTTATACGGTTGTTTATAATGCTCATAAGCCACTGGGCTAAACAGGTTACGCCTATTATTCCGCCTATAATTATAAACTTTACGTATATTTCACTGAAGTTAACGTTACCTTTGCCCACTATCAGATCTATTATCTGACCGAAAAATACAGGTAAGACTAGATTCCCCGCAACCGTAACCAATGCAAAAAATATTGTTGCGGCAAGCCAGAATTTATAACCTTTAAGCTGTTTCAGTACGCGTTTCAAGACGCCTTTTTGTGCATTTGCCATTTTATGCGCCCTCCTTCTCGTACTGGGAAAAATGAATTTCTTTGTAAACCTCACACGAAGCCAATAGCTCCTCGTGCGTGCCTACGCCTATCATTTTGCCGCCGTCAAGCACGATGATTTTATCTGCGTGCTTTATTGACGACGTTCTTTGAGAAACGATAAACACCGTCGGAAAATAGTCCAGATTTTTAAGCGATTTACGAAGCGCTGCGTCGGTTGCGTAGTCAAGTGCGGACGCGCTGTCGTCCAGAATCAGAATTTCAGGCTTTTTAACAAGCGCACGGGCAATAGTAAGCCTTTGACGCTGACCGCCGGAAAAATTCTTTCCACCCTGTTCCACTTTTTCGTCAAGTCCGTTTTCCTTGGCTTTAATAACGTCTGCCGCCTGAGCAGTCTCTATAGCCTTTGAAATTTCCTCATCGGTTGCGTCGTTTTTACCCCACTGCATATTCTCACGGATAGTTCCTTCAAATAGTACCGCACGTTGCGGTACCATGCCGCATTTATCACGCAGAACCTCGTCACCGACTGCGTTTACGTTTTCGCCGTCGATTAGTATTTCTCCTTCTGCAACGTCGTAAAAGTGCGGTATTAAATTCACAAGCGTAGTTTTGCCTGCGCCCGTGCCGCCGATAACTCCTATAGTCTGACCCTTTTCCACGTCAAAAGAAACGCCTTCAAGCGCGTTCATAGATGCATTACCGTAGTTTACACACACGTTTTTGAAGCTGATAAAAGGTGACTTAACACTTTCACCAATTAAACTTCCATGCTTTATTGCCGGTTGCATTTCCAGAATTTCGTTTACTCTTCCGGCGCAGGCAAACGATTTTGTAACCGTAATAATAAGATTAGCAAGCTTGATAAGTTCGATTAATATCTGCCCCATGTAATTATAGAGTGCAACCACGCTTCCCCTGTCCAGCGCACCGCCGTCTACTTTCAGCGCGCCGATATACAGTAAAACGATTATTGCGCAGTTTATAATCGCATAAGTCAAAGGATTCATAAGCGCGGAAATTTTGCCTACAAACAACTGTGATTTTGTAAGCTCACCGTTGCGTTTATCGTAAGCTTTAATTTCTTCGTCTTCTTTGCAGAACGCCCTTAACACTCTTGCTCCGGTGAGTGTTTCGCGGGTGGAGGTTGTTACTTTATCAAGCTTCCCCTGTACTTTTTTATAAAGCGGAATACTTGCAAGCATTATTCCGAAAACAACGACGCATAAAATTGCAATTGAAACGGCAAAAACGCCGCCTGCCACGGCGTTAATTACGAACGCCATTATCATTGCGCCGAATACGATAAACGGCGAACGCATAAACAGTCTTAAAACAAGGTTGACGCCTGACTGAATCTGGTTTACGTCGCTCGTCATTCTTGTAATCATTCTTGACGTGCCTAGTCCGTCAATCTGGCTATACGAAAGAGACTGCATTTTTGCGAACAGGTCGTGCCTAAGCTCCTTTGAAAAGCCCACCGCCGCCTTTGCCGCAAAATATTGCGCCGAAACTGCACAAACCAAACCGATTACGCCAAGCAATACGAGAATCAGGCACATTTTGATTATATATACCGTACCCTCGCCACCGTCTATACCGTTATCGATTATTGCGGCAACAACTAACGGCACGATAAGCTCGAAGCTGGCTTCAAGAAGTTTGAACAGCGGAGCCAGCACGCTCTGTAATTTATAAGCCCTTAAATATTTAAGCAATTTACGCATATTCTATATTTTACCATTTAAGCAAATAAAAAGCAATTTTTATTTAAAGCATTTGCATTTATTCTGCGCATTTGCTACACTGTTTTTGAGGAGAAAATATGCCGTACGAAATTTATCTTAAAAAGAATGAAGAAAAACGAATTGTAGCCGGACATAGCTGGGTATATGCGAACGAAGTTGCGCGGATTGAAAATAAGGATAAAAACGGTTCACTTGCTACCGTGTTTTCACACGACGGAAGATACATAGGTAAGGGCTACATTAATCATGCTTCTAAAATACTTGTCAGAATTTTTATCCGCGGCAACGAAACGGATGATGAAAAATTTTACTTAGATAAAATAAAGGCAGCCAATGATTACCGCCTTAGATTAGGTTATGAAAACTGTTACCGTATGGTTTTTGCCGAAGCCGACAATTTGCCGGCGCTTATTATTGATAAATACGGCGATATTTTGGTTGTTCAATGCCTTTCACTAGGTATAGACCAGAGAAAAGAAATGATTTGCAACTGCCTTGTGAAACTGTTTTCTCCTAAGGGAATTTATGAGCGAAGCGACGTTGCCGTAAGGAAAAAAGAGGGCTTGTCCGAAATTAAGCAAATCTTATACGGCGAGGTGCCGGATTATTGCCCCATATGTGAAAACGGCATTAAAATGCTTGTTGACGTTAAAAACGGTCAGAAGACGGGTTACTTCCTCGACCAGAAAGAAAACCGTTATGCCGCAAGGAAGTACTGCCGCGGCGAAGTTTTGGATTGCTTTTGCAACAGCGGCGGCTTTTCCCTGAACGCGGCAACCGTTGCTGAAAGCGTTACTGCTTGCGACATTTCGGAACTAGCTTTAAAAAACGTTAACGACAACGCTGAATTAAACGGATTTAAAAACGTAACCACACTCTGCGGCGACGTATTTGAAGTTTTAAGAAATTTCAGAAAAGAAAAAAGACAATTCGATACGGTAATTTTAGACCCCCCTGCTTTCTGTAAAACTGCAGACGAGGTTAAAGACGCGTACCGTGGTTATAAGGATATAAATATTACCGCAATGAAAATTATAAAAAGGGGCGGTTTTTTGATTACATGTTCTTGTTCCCACTATATGACAACTACGCTGTTTGAAAAAATGCTGATTGATGCCGCGCGCGAAAGCGACAGAACGGTACGCAGTGTTGAAATAAAAACGCAAGCGCCGGATCACCCCTCTCTGCTATGTGCGGAAGAAACACAGTACTTAAAATTCTTTGTATTACATGTATTATAAGATGTGTGAGGTGAATAAAGACTGGAAAAATGTATAATATGTTACGTAGAGTACTTTGCATATAAAGAAAAAGGACTGGAAATCAGTCCTTTTTCTTTATATATTAATTAAATTGCCCAATTGCCGTTCTTGAAGATTTGTACACGTTTTCCGTCTTTAGTTACGCCGATTATTGACATATCTTCAGCGCCTATCATAAAGTCAACGTGAATCATAGAACTGTTTACGCCAAGCTTTTCGCACTCCTCAACGGAATACTTTTCATAATTTTCAAGGCAGTTGTTGAAGCCCCTGCCAAGTGCTAAATGGCAGCTTGCGTTTTCGTCAAACAGCGTATTGTAAAATAGCACGTTTGTGTTATTTATAGGCGAATCATACGCAATCAACGCGCATTCGCCGAGGTATGCAGCGCCTTCGTCCATAGAAATCATTTTTTCAAGCAAGTCCTGATTGCGTTCCGCGTGCACCTCTACCGCTTTTCCGTTTTCAAACCTTATCCAGAAGTTTTCAATAAGCTTACCCTGATAAGACAGCGGCTTGGTCGAAACTACTTTTCCTTCCGCTATACCGCGCATGGGAGTTGTAAAGACTTCTTCACTGGGGATATTGGGGTTAAAATAAATATTGCTTTCAAGCGTATACTCGCCGCCACCCATAAACACGCCAATCGGATTAAGTCCAACGGTAAAATCGGTTCCGTTTGAACTTTTATATTCCAATTTTTCAAACTTATAGTCATTTAAAAATTTGCAGCGCTTTGCAAGTTCCTTGTTGTGCTTATCCCAAGCTTTGATAGGATCATCGTCCACGCGCGAACAGTATAAAATATTTTCCCAAAGCTTTTCAACGGCCTCGTCAACGGGAATATCGGGATAAATCTTTTTAGCCCATTCCTTGCCGGAAACTGCCGCAATACACCACTGGTATTTGTTTTCCAACGCGTCACGGTAAGGCTTGATTATAGGGAACCTTGCAATATTGGCCTTTGAAATTTTTTCACTGTCCGTACCGTCAAGCCCGTCGGGATCGTCGGAATCAAGCCATAAAAGGCAGGATTTTTTATCAACTTTTCTCTGCCACTCGGCTTTTTCGACCTCAGTCACCTCAGAAAGCGTTTCCAAACTCCTGTAATTATATCCCAGCTTGGTTATAGGCATATGCGACCACTCAACCTTTACGCGTTCAGCGCCGCACTTGTAGCATTCTTCAACCACAAGCGTTACGAACTCGGGTTGGTCAAGCTCGCACCTAATAATAACTTCCTGACCTTTTCTAACGTTTAAGCCGCACTTCACAATAAGTTCGGCGTATTTTTTTAATCTTTCCTGCTGCATAGAACACCTCAAAATTCTTTTTAAAAGATTATATCACAAGCGAAGAAAGTTAGCAATTAATTGCCTAACTCTTTTTTCTGTTTTTAACGATAACTATCGCAACGTATGCCGCAAGAAGAACGGCACACGCGCCAAGCAAGATTGCGTACATTGCGCCGAGAGTAACCTGCTTACCAAATACAAACAAGTCCATATCAAACGATTTTTTAATGCCTTTAAGATTTTCCGTTGGAATTCCCTCCGTTGCAAGCTTGTCTATATAACCGCTCATATAATGATTTCTGATTATACCTACGCTATAAGTTCCGGGGAGCAGTCCGAGAAAGCTTGCAAGACCCTTTGAGAACTGTGAAAGCGGCATATAAGCGCCGCAAATAAAGCCGTATAATGAAGAAACAAGCGTTGCCACAGCGGACATACCTCCCTGAGTGTTTACGAAACTTTCAACCACTCCGGCAAGCAGTGTTCCGAATAGTATTCCGCAAATACAGTCAACTATTATCATAAATACGTTGCCGACGGGTATGTACCAACCGACTGCGGCAAGGTAAATGTGTCCCACCAGCATTACGCACATCATTACGATAAACGTTACGAAAAAGTTTGAAATAAAATAACCTAGCGAAACAGTCGTGCCTTTAACCGGAGAAACCTTGAAGTCAGTTACGGCGGCGTGAATTTTATCGTCAATCATAATCGTATTGGAGCAAAAAGCTACCGTAACTGAGCTGACGCTTAAAATCGAGGACATAAGCCAAGCGCCTGCAATCCCCTCTATTACGCGTTTGTTAACAGTGAAGCCTTCGGGAAAGTACAAATAAAAGCTTTCAATATACACGTTTCTTAAAAAGGTTACGAATAACACGAGCAGAACCAGCGGCGTTATCATTGACATAAAAAATGCCAGCTTGTCTTTGAAATAACACTTTGTATTGCGCTTTACCAGCGAAATTAATTTTTTACATTCGTTCATTTTACACGTCCTTTAAGTCCTTGCCCGTGACCTTTAAAAATACGTTATCCATATTTCCTTTTAACACCTCGAAGTCGTCAAAAAGCTTAGGTTTTTCCTTAAAGAATTTTGCAACTTCCGCCGTGCTTTTTAATTCAACTTCCGTATAATCGCGCACGGAGTTAACGGTATAACCGAGCCCTGAAAAATAGTTTTCCGCTTCTTCGCGTTTATTATAAAATTTAATAAAATCGCTTGCGTATTTGTTTTTTAACTCGTGCGGCGTACCTTCCGCAACCTTATTTCCGCCGTCTAATATTACGACATAATCAGCAACGGCCGCTTCTTCCATATAATGAGTAGTCAGAAACACTGTAAGACCGTTCTCTTTCCTAAGTTTATCTATTATGTTCCAGACCGTAATTCTTGTCTTAGGGTCTAAACCGGTTGTCGGTTCGTCAAGTATCAGAAGCTGCGGATTATGAATTAAAGCACGCGCAATATCTATTCTTCGTTTCTGTCCGCCGGAAAGCTTCATTAACGGTCGCTTTAAAATTTCTTTCAATTCGAGTAGCTCACATATTTCTTCAAGGCGAACTTTAAATTCACTGCCGAATATGCCGTATAAATTGGCGCGGTACTTCAGATTTTCATAAACCGTAAGCTTTTTATCAAGAACTGAATTCTGAAATACTATACCTATTTTGCTTTTGACCACTTCAGGATTATTGGAAATATCGTATCCGCAAACCTTAACGCTTCCTCCGTCTTTATTTAATACGCCGCTTATAATATTTATAGTTGTCGATTTGCCTGCACCGTTCACGCCGAGAAAAGCAAAAAGCTCTCCTTCCTTTACCTTGAATGAAACGTTATTGACAGCCTTTACGTCCTTAAACGATTTTTCAAGGTTTTCAATATCTATTACCATTTATCCCTCCTATAATTAATTTTTATTTGTAAGTCCTTTAAATACGTCTGTAACCATTTCGCTTACTGATTCCCAGTCCCAGTCAAGGTATCCCGTTGCAAACATTGTTGCAATGCCGTGAACAAACAACCACATTTCTGCGTGAAGCTTACTTGCCTCATCTTTATACAGCCCGTAATTTTTCATAATTGTAAATGTGGATTTATCAAAGCTTCCCGTTTCCCAATCGCTTTCTTTAGTTCTGTTCCGCATAAGCAAATATTTGAACAGTTCCTTTTCTTCTTTGGCAAAACGTATATATCCCATACCTATTGCTTTATATTCGGGATATTGACCTTTAGCTATTTCGTCCCCTATAAATTTATCAAACGCAGAAGTTATCTTTTTTGCAACTTCGGCCTTAAGCTCGTCAGCTCCGCTGAATGAAAGATAAATAGGCTGGGTTGAACAGTTACATTTTTTTGCAAGTGCACGCATATTCAGCGCTTCCATACCTTCACTGCGCACAAGCTCAAACGCTGCTTCAATTAAAGCCTCCTTTGTTACCTGCTTTTTAGCCGGCATACTACCCCCCCCCCATAAATAACACACATTATTAATAAC
>CAMWNA010000054.1 GCA_947175515.1 uncultured Clostridia bacterium
CAACTGCGCTCCGCCGCCCGTTTTATATGTAGTTTTATATCTTTTATTAAAGCAGAATACAGATGACTCCGCCCTTCCCCTCGTTTATAATTCTGGTTATGGCGCGGCGCATTTTGGCTTTCGTATCGTCGTGCATGCACGAAACCTTGCCTGCAAGCCCTTCCTTTACCATTCCGCGGAGCGATTTGCCGAAAACGTTGGTTTCCCACATACCTTCGGGATTATTTTCAAAGCCCGTCATCATACCCTGCACGATGCCCTCGCTCTGAGAGGCACTGCCCATAATGGGGCTGACCTCGCCCGTCACGTCGATTTTTACTATATGGTAGCTGGGTGCGGTTGCGCGGAGCTTTATACCAACGCTGCCGCCCTGACGGACGACTTTGGGCTGTTCCAAGCTCATGTCCGAATCATCCGGCTGAACTATTCCGTAGCCGTTGACGCGCGCACATTCGAACGCGTCCTTAATTTTGTCGTAGCTGTGCTTTGCCTCGGCCGTGCCGCGGACGTAGCGCATTAGCGAGTATTCGTCGGCAATGCTGTCGCCGGCAATCTCCGAGAGCATATCAAAGAAAATGCCGTCCTTGCAGGACGCTGTGATTTCGGCTTTACCCTCGGAAAGGTTCAGCGCTATCGCGGCTTCCTCCTTCCAATACTCGCAGCCGAGCATCATAGTATCGAATACCGAGCAATCCTTCATTTTGCATATTGAGGGCGCGACTGAGCGGACTCTGTCCAAAAGCTCGACCACGGCGGTCGAATCGGGAGGCAGAAAGCGCATCCAATCGGGCACGTTCACGTTGAACGAAAGCACGGGGAATTCAAAAAGCACGGCTTTAAGAACGTTTAAAAGTCCGTCCGCGTCAAGTTTTTCGCAGTTTGCGGCTATAACGGTATTCGAATACTTGGCTTCCAGCTCGGCTTTCAGCGCGCGTGCGGCGGCTGTCGTCGGGTCGGCGCAGTTTAAGACGATTACGAAGGGTTTGCCTATTTCTTTAAGACGGCGGACGGTGTGCTCTTCCGCTTCTATATAACCCTGACGGGGAATGTCGGCTATGCTTCCGTCGCAGGTAACTAAAATTCCTATGGTGGAATGCGCTGTAATTACCTTTTCGGTACCGAGCGCTGCCGCTTCCGAAAATGGCAGCGGTTCGTCTGACCAAGGCGTATTTACGAGGCGGGGTTTTCCGTCCTCCTCAAAGCCCGACGCGCCTTCGGTTATAAAGCCAACGCAGTCTATAAGTCTGAAATTCGCGCATGCGTTTTCTATTTTTACCTCGCACGACTTCGCCGGAACGAACTTCGGCTCGGTAGTCATAACGCTTCTGCCCGTTGCAGACTGGGGCAATTCGTCAACCATAACGCTTTTTAAATTGGCGTCGGTGACGTTTGGAATAACCAACTCCGTCATAAACTTTTTTATAAGCGTGGATTTGCCCGTCCTGACGGGACCCACTACGCCTATATAAATATCTCCGCCGCTCCTTTTAGCGACGTCCTCGTAAACGTTGTAATCAAGCATAACCGCCTCCGCAAAAACTATGTGTATAATACTCTATTTCAAAATTTTGCGGTTTAGAACGTTTATATGCAATTTTTACTTTATTTTTTAAACGCCTTAATCAAATCGAGAATAGCGGCGCGCTGTTCAGCCGTAAGCATACGGAAGGTTCTTAAAAGCGGCTGTGTCGCTTCGCTGCCTAAAGAAACGTCTTCCTTATTATATTTATCCCTTCCGAAAAGCTCGTCAAGGCTTACGTCGAAAAGATCGGCAAGCTTTACTATAGTTTCGCAATCGGGTTCGCTGGTTCCGTTTTCCCAGTTGCTTACGTTGCGCTGAACGTTTGAAATTTTATCGGCAAGCTCCTTTTGGGTGAGGCGGTACTCTTCCCTTAATTCCTTAATTTTAAGCTTCAAAACATTGTCCTCTGTAATTATTTTTCTACAAAGTACAAAAAAATTACTTAAATTTATTGACATAGTAATTATTTTACTTTATAATTTAGTTATCAAGAAATTATATTTCTAAACATACTACGGAGGACAAAAAATGAACTGTACTAAACATCCAAATGTGCCGGCTGTTGCGCAATGCAGCAACTGCGGCGCCGGAGTCTGCACGGAATGTGCAGAAATTACCGAACCTGCAAGAGAAAGCTGCGGAGTTCTGTGCGTGGACTGCTACAAAGGCGAACTTGAACGGACCATTACATCAGCAAAAAAGAAAAACGGCAAAAGACTTACACGGGTACTGATAAGCAGTATTCTATACCTCATAGGTGTGATAGCCGCCATATGCGGCGTGCTTGAAATTATGGACGGCGCAGGCGACGGCGTACCTATTTTAATTCTAGGCATTGTTCTATGCGGACTTTACACAGGACTGACATGGAAAAAGGCCGCACAGGACAAACATGACCGCGACGAAATGCAAAACGGCGCAACATACGTTATTACCGACGACGGAATTTATAAAAAGGACGCGTTTTGGCTGAAACTTGTTTACTTCTTTATAGGCGTTGCATTAGGAGTGATAATGACCCCTGTTAACGTTATCAGAGGTTCGGTTACGTACGCTAAATTTAAAAAGCTTATTAAAGGTATGCAGAAAGAATTAAGCGCATTAAATTAAATAAGCAAAAAGCCCCGACCGCAAGTATTGCGGTCGGGGCTTTTAATAATTCAAATTATTTAACCTTTACGATGTCGGAATAAAATTCGTTAAGCTCTTTCTTGGTTTTGAAGTTTGCAAGATACATAGTGTTGCCCATTGCGGGGCTTAATGCGTCAGGTATGCGGCATATTGCCTTTAAATTCATAAAATACTTATCGATAATATCCTGCTCGCAGTACAGGAAGTCAAGACCGTCACGCCTGCCTGCATACGCGCAGTAGTATTTTTCGCCGACGGGTTTTTCGGTTTTATCAAACGCCATAACGTCCGCCCAGATTTTATACACGTCTGTACTGTTGGCGTAGTTGAACATATCCGGCGTAAAGCCGCCTGCAGGGCGCATATTGACTTCGCAAGCGACTAAATCTCCCTTTTTGCCGATGCGCTGGTCGCGCGTTAAGCGGAAATATTCGAAATGCACGAAGCGCTTTTTAACGTTGAACGCCTTTACCGTACGCCTGCCGGCTTCAAGCAAGTCGGTTTCGGGTTCGTTGACTATGTAATAAAGGCAGTTGCCTTTATCGTTTACGGTATCCATTAACGACACGGCGGTTACGTTGCCCGATTCGAATACGGGGTTGCCCTTGCTGTCAATGATTGCGTCGTAGGTGTGTATTTCGCCCTCAACGTATTCTTCCATAATATAGGGAACTTCGGGCTTGTTTTCAAAAAAGCTTTCAAGCTCCGTTTCGTTTTTGATTTTATACGTATCGTTTGCGCCTACGCCGTTATCAGGCTTTACTATTACGGGATAGCCGACGCTTTCAGCAAACTTTTTACAGGTATTCAAGGACTTGACTAAGCAATATCCTGCGTATTTTACGCCTGCCTTTTCAAAGTACTTTTTCATCTTTGACTTGAACTTAATCTTTTTAACGTCGGTCTGTTTATAGCCCGTAGTAACGTTAAAAGCCGTCCTTAACATTGCGTCGCGCTCAAGCCAGTATTCGTTGTTGCTTTCTATGTAGTCGATTTTGCC
This sequence comes from uncultured Clostridia bacterium, assembly GCA_947175515.1. Taxonomy (GTDB): domain Bacteria; phylum Bacillota; class Clostridia; order Christensenellales; family Borkfalkiaceae; genus Coproplasma. Next base: position 3,654 of record CAMWNA010000054.1, read on the forward strand.
GTACTTGAAAGTGAAGAACGCTACGGCGCGGTAAACCTCGTCATAGTTTTCAAGGCTGGAAACCTTGTAGTACTCGTTCATAGAAGCTTTCTGCTCGCAGGTTAAATCGTCGTACGGGCAGTCGCCTATACCAAGGACGTTGAACCCGTCGTTTTTCAGCTCGCGGCAGAACCGCCAGTAATTCGAAGGAAAATTAGGTGAAATGAATATAAAGTTTTGCATACAATTGCTCCTTTTCATATATATCCGTACGGCGCAAAGCCGAGCGCGTTCATAAAAACAGGAATCTGCTTCTCCCAGCTTGCTTCCGAGTGCGTGCCGCCTAAAACCACCCTAGCGGTGACGGCAACGCCCCTTTCTATTAAATGGCTGCAAGTTAAAGAAAATGCCTTTTTTTGTTCGGAATGGTTGGAAAATTCGCGGCTGCCGTAATCCGTGTAGATTTGCGTATCCTTGGAAAACCTGCCGTTTACGATAAATTCCGGAACGCCGCCTCCGCACGCCCAAAGACTGGGAGACAACGCCGCGCCTTTGGAAAAATACTTATTGTATTTGGAAAGCGCGTAAAGCGTCATAAGTCCGCCCATAGAGCTTCCGCCGATTGCGGTGTTCTTCCTGTCCGGCAGTGTTGAAAAGTTTTCGTCTATCAAGGGCTTGAAGCTTTTTACAAGCCAATCCATGTATTTTTTGCCCTTGCCTACTATTCTTTCACCGTTTTTAAAGGTAAAGTCCACAGGGGAATATTCGGAAAGTCTGTTATTCCCTTCGTGGTTGCATTCGACTGCGGCGACAATCAGCGGAGTTTTCGTTCTGTCGAGATAGTCCGAAAGCCCCCAGCATTTGCCGAAGGTTGCTTCCTTATCCGAAAAAAGGTTGTGACCGTCGAACATATAAATTACGGGGTAACGCTTATTATCTTCGCCGTAGCCTGCAGGCAGATACACGTACGCCGTGCGCTTTGTGTCCCCCGTTAATGCGGGTATTTCCACCCCGAAGCGTTCAAGCATTTTCCTTGTTTTCGTCTTTTGCGGCTTCTTGCGTATCAACCCCTTCGGCTGAAGGTTCTTTATTAACTTCCGGCAGTTTGGTCATATGCGCGTTTATGAACGCGAGGATATCCTCCTGCACCTTTTCCCTGCAGTCGTCGTTCAAAATTTCGTGGCGGCTGTTTTCGTAAAGAGTTATGTTTACGTCCTTTACGCCGGCTTTTAAAAATTTATCGTAAGCCTTCTGCACGCCTTTACCGTAATCGCCAACGGGGTCGTCCGCGCCGGCAACGAAGTAAACCGGCAAGCTTTGCGGAACTGCTTTAATCGTCTTGTTGGAGCAAGCGTCTTTTATAATCGAGAAAAGTCCGTTATACGCGTTGTTCGTAAAAGAGAACGTGCAAAGCTCGTCTTGGTTGTATTTATCGACGTTTTCCGTATTGACGGAAAGCCAGTCGTTTTCAGTGCGTGCAGGACTGAACTTTTTATTGTAGCTGCCGAAAGCAAGCTTTTTTATAAAGCCGCTTCTGTTGCGCCAGCCCTTGAAAAGCGCGTTAATTCTAACTACGGAAAGCGCTGTTAAAAGAGTCGCTTTGTTTTTAAAACCCGTGCCCATAATTATCGCGCCCGAAAAATCTCCGCCGTAGAGCGATATATACTTGCGGCAGAAGAACGAGCCCATGCTGTGACCCAAAATGAAATAAGGCTTATCGCCAACCTGCTTTTTAACCGCAAGCTGCAACGCGCGTATATCGCGGATAATTACGTTATTGTCGCGTGATTTTGAAAAGTAACCCAAATCGTCCTTGGACTTTACCGACTTGCCGTGACCCAAATGGTCGTCGGCACAGACCAAAAAGCCCTGTTTGTTTAAAAATTCCGCAAAAGGCGCGTACCTTTCGGCGTATTCGCACATACCGTGGATAATCTGAACCACGCCCTTGATTTCGCCTTCTGGCATCCAAAGGCAGGCGTGAAGAGTCGTAATTCCGTCGTGGGAAGGATAATAAATATCTTTCATAAATTTAACCGTCCGTTTATTAATCAGCTTGATTATACCACAACCGAAATTTAATTGCAATATTTAAACGAGCGCATTTAGGTTTTCCTTACGTATTTTACGCGCGCCGCCCTCTATTTCGTGCGCAAGCGATATTACTTTTTCATTTAAGGGAACGGCTATACCGCCCTCCTTTGCCGCTTTTACGACCGCGCCGTTCAAATATTCTATCTCGCAGGTCTTACCCGACTTTAAATCGAAATACATTCCGGACACTATATTTTTGTGGCTTTTAACGGCAAGGGGTAAAATTTTTAACGCAAATACGCGCTTTATTGCGCCCTTACAGCCGAAAAGCTTTACTATATCGTGACCCTGAATTTTTTCAAGCTTTACGCCGTTAGATTTCGCCGCCGTGAAAGCTTCGTTCAAAAGTGCCAGCGCGAGTTTTCTGCCGCGCTCGTCCGCCGCAACCTGCCCGAAGGTTAAACCCGTGATTGCCGAAAGGGGTGAAAACGCGGCGTTTATTGCAAGCTTAGCCCAGCGCGCGCCTGTGAAATTATTTATTATTGTAACGTTTCCGGCACACTGCAAATATTCTTTTACCGTCGTAATCTGTTGAATTTTGCCGAAAGGCGAGCCGAGCGCGAAGCTTATCTTTTCGCTGGTCAGCTCTGCCTCGCCTGCGCGGATAAAGGTTGCGCCGAACGTCGCGGTACAGCCGAGGCACCTGTTTTCACACACTGCGCTTGCAAGCTCGACTTCGGGAAGCCCGTTCTGAAGCGTGCAGACTACGCCGTCTTCCAAAAGGTGCGCTCGGATAAATTCGTACGCGCTTTCGTTCGCCGTCTGTTTTGTCATAAGGAAAATCAAACCGTACTTTCCCCGCGACTCTTCGGGTAAAAGCGCGTTTACTTTTACGTTTAAGTGCGTTTTGCCGCTTATATGCGCGCCATGCGCGTTCAATGCGGTAACGTGTTCTTTATTGCGCGTTATCAGGTCTATTTCTTTTCCGCACTTTGCTATCAACGCGCCCAAAACCGTTCCCGTTGCGCCTGCGCCGAAAACCGCCGCCCTCACTTTATAACCCCGTACGCAAGCTCAGCCATTTTTTTATACGCGCTTTCCGAGGGGTGAAGATTATCTCCGCTGTTATATCCGCTTTTGAAAGCCGCGGGATTTTGTCCGTCGCGAAGAGCTTTATCGAAGTCGATAATGCCGTCAACGCACGTATGCGAGCGCACCCATTCGTTAAAAGCGTTTTTCATTTCCTCCCTGAACGGCGCGTAGGTGCGCCAGCCGTAAATGGGCAGAAGCGTGCCGAGATAAACCTTTAAGCCCCGACTTTCGGCAAAGTCTATATATTTCTGAACTCCCGCTTCAAGCTCTTCAACGGTCGGCAAATCGGACATAGGGCGGAAAGGGTTGATTTCCGTGCCTACAGGATGGATAATATCGTTTATGCCCTGCTGGATAATTACCGCGTCCGCGCCGCTGACTGTGGAAATTTCACGACCGAAGCGGTGTTCGCCCGAAAGACCGTAGCTTTCATAGGTTATGCAGGAATACTCCCTTAAAACGCGCGTGCCGCTTGCCGCGCGGCGGATAACCGCCGTTTTGTTGTATGCGTTTTCCATACATTTTAAAGCTAGATAGTCCGCCCAGCTTTGCGCCGTTATGGAATCGCCGTAGCAAATTACCGTGCGGCAGTCATCTTCCGTAAGTAAATCTATGCCCGTTAAAAAATAAAAGGTGTTGGTTGTGCGCGTTTCGTTTATTGGGAGCACGGGCGTAAAAGCTTGATTACCGAGCGAGAAAAAGCCTTTGGACAGCGGTCCCGTAACAACCACGGCGGAACGCATAAGCGTGAAGTCCTTTAAATACACGCTGACGGAAATTTTACCCTTCGTCTTTACGCGGAAAGGAATTTCGTCGGAAAAGACCTCCTCGCCTGCATTTATAGTTACGCTTTCCCTGCCGCCGAACGTCACTAGCGCGGCGTCCTTTTTTGTTATCTCCCTGTCGGAAAGCGCGGTGGCTATCGAGACCTGAGTTAAGGTTACGGGCTCCGTTCCGCAAAAGTTGGAAAAGTGCAGTTTAACGCTGCTGCCGGAAAGCGCGCAAGTTACGGGATAGCGCAGAGTGATATCCTTTGCATAAGTTTCGGGGCGGCGTTCCGCAACCGACGTTGCGTTGCCCCATACCGTTACCCATTTTGACATAGCTTTAACCTCTTTTCTCCCTTTTGAAAAATTTTGAAAGCCCCTTAAAAAACGAGCCGTTGAACATTGAAATTAATCCTTCTATCGTCTTGCGCTTCATCTTGCCGAACTGCGCCATAGTACGCAGCGGCAGAAATTCCATCGAGCCGTAAACCGTCGGTTTATTACGTACGAAATACAGCGCGGCTTTTGCAAACAGTCTGCCAAAAAAACCTTTTGCGTTTTTAACCTCGCAGAGCGGAGTGTTTAAATCAACTATTACTCTGCCCTTTTTGGTGCGGTTGATTTTGTATTCCGCAGGCTTCAAGCTTTGCGTATCGGGCACCGGCACGCCATTTTCGCCGTCGAGGATTATATTTGAACTAAGCCGCAGATCGTCAGAAGCCGCGCCGATATGAATTTTATATTCACCGCCGACGCGCACCCATTTTTTATTCCACACGTCGTACGAGCGGAAGGAATATTCGTCGAACTTAATTTCAACACGCTTTTTTTCGCCCGCGTTTAAAAAAACCTTTTCAAAGCCCTTTAAAAACGGCGACGGCGCGTTGGCGGATTGGGGATATTCTATATACATCTGGGCGGATTCTCCGCCGTAATATTCCCCGACGTTTTCAATTAAAAAGCTTGCGCCGCTTTCGTTTATTTTTAAGTCGGAATATTTGAAACGCGTGTAAGAAAGTCCGAAACCGAACGCATATTTTGCCTTGACCTTAGAAAGGTAGCCGACCTTCATTCCCTCGCCGTACAGCGTGTAATAAGGGCTTTCATTAAAATATCGTGTGCTTGGCAAATCGTTTAAGTCCTCGGGGAAGGTTTCGGCAAGCTTACCGGACGGATTGACTTTGCCCTGTAAAATTTCCGCTATCGCCGCCGCGCCGTCCTGTCCCGACAGACCCGTGTACAAAAGCGCGTTAATATGCTTATCCCAGCTTGTATCCACGGCGCAGCCGCCGAATAATACGACAACAACGCGTTTGTTCTGCTTTAATATTTTTTTAAGCAGGTCCGTCTGGTTTTCGGGCATTTTCAAATTGCGTCTGTCCGCGCCCTCCAAGTCGCCTGCCGCGCCCATGCAGTAAATTACCGTATCGGCGGATTTGCAAAGCTTTAAGGCTTTTTTCTCTAAGCGCTTCTTTCTACGTTCGCCCTTATAGCCGTATGCGAATTTATAAGGCAGAATATCTTTTAAATTCCCGACAGACTCAGGATTAACCTTTGACGAGCCTCCGCCCTGTATCAACGGCTTTGCCGCGTATTCGCCTACCAATACGGCGTTGCAATCTTTTAAAGGAAGCGCGCCGTCGTTTTTTAAAAGCACGGCACATTCCTCCGCGCATTTTTTCGCAAGATCTTCACGCACCGGAATACTATGCGCCGTGCGCTTACCTTCAACCGTTTTAATTATTCTTTGTGCGCATACTTCAATCTGCTCTTCTGAAAGCGTGCCGCTTTCAAGCGCGGAATTGATTTCGGATAAAGAAAGCTTACAGGCAGGCATTTCGACATCCAGCCCCGCCGCTGCAGCGGCGGGGCGGTTTAACGTTCCACCCCAGTCGGAAACGGTAATTCCGTCAAAGCCCCACTCGCCGCGCAAAACGTTGTTAAGAATTTTATGCTCGCTGCAATACGTGCCGTTAAGCCTGTTGTAAGCCGTCATCACCGCGGCAGGGGCAGATTCTTTAACGGCGATTTCAAAGGCGGTTAAATATATTTCGCGAAGCGTTCTTTCGTCCGCAACGGAATCGCAAACCATTCTGCCGCGCTCCTTATTGTTTGCGGCAAAATGTTTTAGGCACGCGCCGACGCCGGCTTCTTTGACGCCGTTTGCAAAGCTTGCGCCGAGAAACCCGTTCAGATACGCGTCCTCGGAAAAATATTCGAAATTTCTGCCGCACAGCGGACTGCGCTTTATATTCAAATCAGGCGCAAGCAGAATATCGACGTTTGCTCGCTTTGCCTCCTGCCCGATCGCAAAGCCGACCTCGAAGCAAAGCCGTCTGTTCCAGCTTTGGGCAAGCGCGGAGTGCGCAGGAAAGCACGTAGCCGGCGCGGAACCGTTTAACCCGAGGTGGTCGCCCTTGCCATGCTGTGCCCTCAGCCCCGAGGGTCCGTCCGCAAAACGGATACTTTTAACGCCTTCGACGCTTGAAGTCGTCCAGAAATCTTTACCGGAAAGCAATTTAATTTTATCGTCTTTATTTGCGTTCATATGCTTATGAATTCAGTTTATCACAAAGCCGTGAAATTTGCAACGCAAAAAAAACGGCGCACCCCATTTCAGGGCGAGCCGCTTTTTTTAAACGCGTTAATTTTGGCGTTCCGTTTTGTCTTCTCTGGTGCTGAGCCTTAAACCGTGACCGGAAATTATCGGCGAGATTATCAGCCAAATTGCCGCAAGGGTAATTATAACGTAGGTTATAATGGAAGCGACCGAACGCGGTCCCTGAAATACCCAGCCGACGAGGTTGAAACCGAAAATCCCGTACAAGCCCCAGTTCAGCGCGCCCAGAAGCACGAGCACGTAAGATATGATATTTGCAACTACCATTTTAATTCTCCTTACAAACAGAATTTGCATTCGTGCGCAAATTATGCGTTAAGACTTATAAGCCGCGCACACAGACGCTTGACACGGTTTTTTTGAAATGCTAAAATTTTTTTATGGACGAAAGGTTTGCGCGCACGGAAATGCTTTTAGGCAAATATGCCGTGCAGAAATTAAATAAAAGCCGCATAGCCGTTTTCGGCGCGGGCGGCGTCGGTGGCTACTGCATAGAAGCTTTGGCAAGAAGCGGCGTGGGCGCGATTGATATAATAGACGGCGACAGGGTGGATATAACCAATTTAAACCGTCAGATTTTAGCGACCGAAAACACAGTGGGCAAGCTTAAAGCCGACGCTGCGGAAGAACGGATTAAGCTTATAAATCGCGAATGCAAAATTAAAAAATTCCCACTCTTCTTCCTGCCCGACAATTCCCGTGAAATTGATTTTTCCGTATACGATTACGTCGTAGACGCCGTAGATACGGTTAGCGCAAAAATAGAAATTATTTTACGTGCAAAGGAAGCCGACGTTAAAGTGATTTCCGCAATGGGCGCCGGCAACAAGCTTGACGCAACGCGCTTTAAGGTTGCGGATATTTACAAGACCGACGTTTGTCCTTTGGCTAGGGTTATGCGCAGGGAGCTTAAAAAACGCGGTGTGAAAAGTTTGAAGGTCGTGTACTCCGACGAGCCGCCGACAAATTCAGACCTGACCGAAAACGCAAAGCCGATACCTGCAAGCGTTGCCTTCGTTCCGTCCGTTGCAGGGCTTATAATCGCAGGCGAGGTTATAAAGGATTTAATTTAAATTTTTAATATTAAGTTGAAACTGCTAAAATTACTAATTTCAGTCC
>CAMWNA010000055.1 GCA_947175515.1 uncultured Clostridia bacterium
ATAATTTACCCGGCGCGTCTACCTCGTACGGCTTGATTTCGTAAATGCGCGATGTACCTTCGCCCGTGTCCGCTACTAATTTATAGTTGCTCGTGTCCTTATTCTTATCTACGAAGGTTACCGTATACGTGCCGGCCTCCTTCGGGTGGTTCGTGCCGCGAACGCCGTCCCTGCGCGCGAATATCTTTTCTATATCCTTGTCGTAGCCGTCGTTGTTTACAAACTTCAACACCACGCAAGGCAGTAATTCACTCGTCGTGGACTTATCCGCAGTCGCGTCGTAGCCCACCGCCGTAGCCAAGTTATCCGCCGTAGTTAACAGCGTGTAATCCAAGTATACCCAAGGCGCTGCCGAAGTCGCCGTAGGGTTAACCGTTAAATCGGGCGTGAACGTGTCCACGTTGAACGTGGCCTCCCAGTTCGTCAAACCCGTGTTCGCCCACTTGTATTTTACTTCCTTCTGGTTTACGGTAATAGTGAACGTTGCCGCGCCCGTCGATATAGAGCCGTCGGTAATCGAACGCCATCTATAATCCTTAGCCGTGGTGAAGTTACAGGTTATTACGTACTTACCCGCATTTTTTATGCTGAACGAAGTCAGCGTTTTTTTATCCGCCGCAGTTTTTCCCGCAGGCGTAAACTCTATTTTATACTGGACCGCCGCCCCCGACGTGGCTATGTGGTCGGGCTCGGTCGACGCGGCGGCGCCCGACGTTAGCTTATGCTGTTCTTCGTCGTACCACGCGGTTTTGCCGCTTATTTCCGTACTGCTTGCGTCAACGCCGGCTTTAATCATTTTTACCAGAGTTTCAAGGTCGGTATATTCCTTTGCGTCGTATGCAAAAGTCATATCGCAGGGTTTGTTTACCGTTTCAAAGTCCGCACCCGACGACGCGCCCGCCGCGCTCAGCGCGGCAGATTTCAGATTGAGATGAAGCGCAGGACGCACAGCGAGGGCGGAGGAAGTATAGGTGCCGTAATAACCACCGGCCGCCGTAAGGTAATAGGCACCGCTAGCATAGTGGAAGTTGCCGGAACGCAGCCAGGAAACAGTTGCGCTACCTGAGTTCCAAGCTATTGAAGAAGGCGTGGTGCCGGGCAGTCCGCGCTGGTCGTCGTCCAAGCCCCAGATGCCGTTGCTGCCTAAGTTGTTAGAGCCCGTTTCCGTTAAGGAAGGGAGCCAGATTTTGTCGCTTTGCCAGTCGCCGTAGCCGGCTTTCTGGTTGGTACCGTTGCCGCCGTAGCCGCCGTTATAAGGGCTTACGGTATAGTAGTTTTCCACTTTGGGGGTGCCGTAAGCGTCGTTCGCTAAGTTATATGCGTTGGTATTGGGGCCTGTTTCACCCATTAATTCGGGATAGCCCTGTTTTTCCTGATAGTCTACGTTTGCAGGAGCTTCTAGATAAGCCGCCAAGTCGCCCGTGGCGAACTTTGCGTAGCCGTAAGCGTCGCCGCCGGCGGCTACCGTTGATTTGGAAGGCTCGGTTCTTTGGTCTTTGGCGGACCAGCTTGCCAAAGTGCCGCCGTTACCTAAAACGGTGGTGCGCATATAGCTGTTGGAATAAATGGAGCCCAGCGTAGTAAGACCTACCGACTGATAGTAGGTATAGCCCGTGCCGCCCGAAAAGCGCGCCGTGCTTGCGTTGGCGGTGGACTGCCATAAATCGACTATAACGTCACCCGTTCTGTTGGTGGTGACGTATACGACTTCCCATTCTATTCCGCCGAAAGTAACGAAAATATTTTTACCGCCGTTGCGGGTACGCAGCTCGGTTGCGTTTATCGATTTCGTTGAAACGCCTGCGCCGAGTTTTGACGTGCCGTTCGCCGCAAGGTCTGCTTTAACCTTGTTGTAGGTACCCGTGTACTTGTAGTCGGTACCCAAAATAGCGTCGTATAATTCGGCAAGCTTTTCGCCGCTGAACACGTCGCCGCCCGCGCCGGGGGCGATTTCGGCAATGCTTATATCGCCTGCCGTTGCCGTTTTTGCAACTGCAACGCCCGTGCCCGACAAAAGCCCGAACGATACGCAGATTAAAAGCGCGCACGCCGCCGAAAGTATGGCGGAAACTATTTTTCTCCCTTTATTTATTTTTTTCATAATCTTCAACTCCTTTAGCTTTAAGTCAAATTTTATATTATATATTAATTAATATGGTCTGTAAGTTTTCTGCCGCATATTTTGCGGAAAACGCAAAAAAGCGTGCGTACAATCCTTTTTAAGAATTGCACGCACGCTTAATAACTTTTTAAGTATTAAAGCCGTAACGCAACAATAAGGGATTGTACCGTTAAGGCTCCTTAATTTACCTGTTTACGGTACTTCCCGAACGTGTTATATTAAAATTGTGATAATTGTGGTATGGGTATTATAACATATGATATTAATTATTTCAAGGTTTTTTTACAAATTTTTTAAAATTGTGGTCGGCTTGTCCGCCAACCACAACATATTGTGGTTTTGCCGTTTTAAGCGTTTGTAAAAAGCCGTTTTTTGTTCGTTTTGCTGCTGTAAAACCAAACTTTGCCATATTTTTCGGCTTGTCCGTATTCCTACATTTTGCGCTTTTTTTAAGTTTTTTTTAATTTTTTCCGTCGTTTTACGGTAAAGCGATATAGCCGCGGCGCGCCTCCTGCGCGTGTTCTAACCGAAGAATTTTTTAATTATATCGTATATTGCCGAGCGGTATTCAACGTCCGCCGTGCCCGAAGTAAAGCACAGGGGCGGATATATTACGCACCACCAGTTGTCGCCCGTGCCGCTGCCGAGCTCGATTATAAGCGCGTCGTACAAGCCGTTTTCCAGCGTTAAGTCGCCGTAAACGCGCGTGGGGAACTCCTCCTGACGGACGGAGGCTTTGGAAGTGTAGTCAAAGCCGTGTTCGCGCAAAACGCGGTCGCACACTTTTTCTATTCCGTCGAGTATGCCGCTTATAACCTGCATTGCCGTGGCTTTATCGGTGCATTGCGCCGCATACGGGGTGATGTATTTGACTACCTCGTCCTTGACTATGTATTTTACGCTTTGGTCGGTCTGGGAATTGGAGTTCGCGCGGACGTGTATCCTTAAATAGTCGTTTTGTACGGTTTGCGCCGCGTCCGTGCCTGCGTATTTTACAAACACGACCGTTGCTATTACTGCGGCAACCGCGCAAATTACGGCAAGTAGTTTTTTCATATTCAACACCTCGTTTTTGTTTTTGTTTCGGCGGCGTATTCCGCTTACGCACTGTTTATTGACCGCGGTGATTTAATTTATACAGTCATTTTAAAAAATTTTTTTAATTTTGTTTTGCCGCGGCGCGCCTTGGAACAGGCGCGCCGCGGATTTTTACGTTTGCGTGAATTTACTTGCGATTGTTTGCTGTTGTTTGCTATTGTTTGTTTGCGCAGGCGCGTGGGCGTGCGTTTGTTTTCTTTTATGGGTGTTTTCTTGTGTGTTTGGGTGCTTTTGTGCTTTTGTGCTTGGTGTGACGCGGCAGGGCGGCTTTTGCATATAATGTAAATGTGCTTTCCGCGTCCGCCCCCCCCCGTCCATCCGCACATTGGCAATACCTCAGTCGCACCTTAGCTGTACCTTTGCCGAGCATTAGCCGAGCATTAGCTGCGGCCCGTTTTTAAAATTTTCATAAAAATTTAAAAATGCGCGGAAAAACGCTTGATTTTTGCAAGCATATTTGTTATATTATTTAAGCGTTCGGGAGCTTAGCTCAGTTGGGAGAGCAACTGCCCTACAAGCAGTGGGTCACAGGTTCGAGCCCTGTAGCTCCCACCAGAACGGTGCGGAAGAATTTTATATGCGGGAGTGGCTCAGTGGTAGAGCGTCACCTTGCCAAGGTGAATGTCGCGGGTTCGAATCTCGTCTCCCGCTCCACGAAATTCTGCCGCACTGTTTTTTTATCCCCTTATGCTTTTGCGTTTGCATTTGCGCTTTCGGGGCACGGCGCTATAGCCAAGTGGTAAGGCCAGGGTCTGCAAAACCCTCATCCCCCGGTTCAAATCCGGGTGGCGCCTCCAAAAAAACGCCTTGGCGCACTGCCAAGGCTTTTATTTTAAATATATTGCTTTTCAGCGCTTATATATCGGCTTGATTTGCTTTCGGCAAATTAGCTATCGCAAAATTCAATATTTTTTGTTTGCGATAGCTTACCGATAAAATTTAACTTCTTACTAGTTTACAAAAGTTTGTAGCAAAAACTTAACATCTCGCTTGTGCGCAGCAGTTTGTAGCCGGAATTTTATAATTAGCTTACGCGCAGTAGTTTGTAACTGAAATTAAATAACTCGCTTGTGTGGCGGAATAGGCAGACGCAAGGGACTTAAAATCCCTCGCTGTAACAGGCGTATCGGTTCAAGTCCGATCACAAGCACCATCAAAACGGGAGAAATTCACAAAATTTCTCCCGTTTTGTTATCTTTGGGAAGTAATTGGGAAGTAAATTTACGCCCTTTTTATCCCAAAACAGGTGTTTTTGTGTATTATTTACAACTCATAGTCTATTTTGTCAATTTCTTGCAAGATATACTCCTGCGAGTATGTTGTATAGCCTCTGTCCACACGTGAAGTCTTAACGTCTGCGTCAAACTCATGTCCTACCCATTTCATAATAAGTTCGGGGTTGCACCCACATTCTTTTGTCCTTGTGATGAAACTATAGCGCAGTTCGTGTATATGTCTGTCGGGAAAAATTCTTTTCAGCGCGTCGCGTATGGTATAGCGGTTAGTTGCTTTTGCTTGTGCCAAATCGATTAACGGCAAAACTTTTTTCAGCATAGGTGATATAGGTATCTGCCTTATAACTTTTGCATAGCCTTTTCTCGTCTTTTCCGATTCGCAGTAGATAAACGTGTCGTCGTAAGTTATCGTTTCCAACTCGCCTACACGCATACCCGTATAGAGTAGGGTAAGAATAGCGGAGTTGCCCGCATAGTGCGGATTGTCCTTGCAGAAGTCGATAATGATTTTCTCTTCGGCTTTGGTAAACGCCTTGCCTTTCTTAACTTCATAGTGCGAAAGTACGATTTTGCTCATCGGGGTTTTGATGTTGTAGTCCTCGACGATTACGTCAAATATTGCGGAGAGTAGCAATTTCAGTTTCTGTGCCGTACGGTTCTTGCCGTTGTCCGTCAGTTCAAACAAAAATTCCTGAATATCTTTTCTCGTTATTTCATTGACGTGGTAATGACCAAACTTCGGTAAGATGTTATGTGTCAGCAAGTTGACGTAACTTTTATAAGTTGTCTCTTTTACGGTTTGCTTCTTGATTTTCAGCCAATCGTGTATGAAGTCGGAGAGCAGTGGATAGTCTGCGTTTTGTTTTGCTCTTTCAGTGGCAAGCAGCTTGTCCAAAAATTTTTGTCTCATTATATCGAAGCTCTTTGATGCGACCTCGATATTGTAACCGTCCCTGCGGAACCGAGCCTGATACAAGCCGTCCACATAGCGGTATGTTACGATTTTGTCGTTTATAGTAAATAATTTCTTTAAGTAGTCTGGCATACAATTTATCTCCTTAGGTTTGAATTTGATAAATCCGTTTGTGCCGTTCTCCTTAAAATCAGCTTTTTCTTCCTTCTTCGTAAGTACTTTTAACCTGTCCAGAGTAATGCTCTCCGAAGCCGCTTTCAATATAATCTGCGTAACCTCGTCACGCTCGTTTTCGGACGGTATGTACTTAATAGCGTTTAATACTTTTTGTAATTCAATGTCTGTCAAGTATCCTTATTCGGACAAGTTTAAGGAAATTATTTTTCCACGTCCTTATAGCTATGAATACTATGTTCTCTTTTCATTGCGTTTTCCTCCTTTTACATTTGTTCACGCAAATCTCGCCTATTCTGCGGCTGCGATTTGCCGTGATTTTTGGCGGCGCTGCCTCCCTTTGCGCAATTTTTAAGCGCAAACAATTATATAATTGCGCAAATTCCCACCGCTGAGGTTGCTGTCGCAACAAATTGGGTTGCGCTGGCGCAAAAGCGTGGTTTTGCTTGCGCCGTTAATTATTCAGTTGTTCTTTTAATGCCGTCCAGCCCACGTAAATGAGCTGGACTTTTTGTATGTGATGACTTTTAAGGAACTTGTTCAGTTCCTCAAAGTCTTCACGTTTCATTGAAGTTCCCCAAACTGCGTGTGCGGCTTTTCGTTCCTCTTTGTGTTTGTCTTCATAGCGTTTGTCTATTACCGATTTAGGTTGTTTCATACGACTTCCTCCGTATAAATTAGTGTTGACTTTTTTTAATTTTGAAGTATAATATAAGTAGAAGTGATGCTTTTGACCCTACCGAGGTGTGCATACCGGAGCGGGGCTCCCATGCACGGGGGGCATCACTTTTTTATTTTAAATTTTTAGTATTTTTTGTCTGTCATCTTCTGCAACACCTCCGATAAAAAATGTTAATACGATTATAACGATCCGGTTCGATTTGTCAAGACCTTTTTAATAAAATTTTTAATATCGGAAGGGTGAGTCATCGAAAGGTGGAATAAAGTCGTATTCATCATCTTCGTATCTTCCAAAGCGTTTTCTTTGTTCAAGACAAGTGCTTCTGTAAGGCGAAGTGCTTTTGCCACGCACGGCATCGTACTTTTCGGAAACCTTTTTGAAGAAATCATCTTGCAAGTCGGAAAACGAAGTTATCCCGCCACGCTGTTTCCAAAACTCTGTTCGGCATAGAAGAGGACTGTCAAAGTTTTCTTTCTCACAATAAATCGGTTCGCCGTTCTCATCCGTCAACTGTAAAAGTGTACCGTAATCATTTTTCTCTTTACTCATAATCTTTACTTTCCATTTGGGCGTTATTGGTAAGTAATAGACAAATAGATTTCGTCTGTTTGGCTCTGTAATAATCACAGCACAGATAATGTTCTCATCTTTACCGAGATAACCTATCTTGTCCACGGCAAAGGAATAGCACTTTTCAAAGTAACCCTCAATTTCATACTCGTTTGGGAAGCCGTCCCAAAACTCTTTGTTACCGCCGAATTGCAGACATTCCAAAACGACGTTACGCCTTCGTTTATTGAACTGTGCATTCAATTTAGACATAGCATTATTCCACGACTGCTCTGTTGAACAATAATTAGTCTTTATATATTTAACCCCAAATTTCTGTTCACAACTTGAAAGATAGTCGTCCACGGTATGTAACTCGCTCATATAGTGAACCAGTACAGAGATAGTCGCGTGCTTGTCCCGCGGAAGTTTCCACGGTGCAATTTCGTCCGGTAATAAATCTACATCTTTTCTGTTCCAAATATAGTTATTCATTTTTCACCTCCTTAATTTATTTCCGTTTACGGAAGCGGATTTCCGAAGGATAGCAAAAGTCGGCTCTTTGTTCAAGAGCCGACTTAACGTTCCTCACTATATAAGCCACGAGAACACCCGTTTTATGCAGAAATTTAAAAAAAAGTTTAAAAAATTTCTTTGACAAGTTGAAACTTGCTTTTAAAGTAAGAAAGTAGTATAATTTAAGCAATTAATTCTAAGGAAAAAGTTATGTATCTTACCCAAATTGATATTTTAAAATATAAGTCTATCAAGAATCCGGTTTCAATTTATTTTAACGAAGGAAAAGTTGTTACTTTAATAGGCAAAAACGGAAGCGGGAAGACTAATGTGTTGGAAGCATTAAATTATGTATTTGAAGCTAATGCTAAATTAAATTTTTATACTAGGCATTCAATTGAATTAAAATATATGGCTTACATAAAATTGGAAAAAGAAGATATAGAAACTATCCTTCCTGAAGTTAAGTACAATGCAGACAACAATGAATTGATTGCATATAACTATGGCGAAGGGCTAAAAATTGATACAATTGAGTCCGAAAGTTTAATTCCTTTATTAAAGCAAGAAATATTAGATATAAGAGTATTGGCGCAACAATTAAGAAAACTCTTATTGGGGTATGTTAAAATTGTAGAGTCTGTATGTATAGAAGATCGCGGGAATACGTCTTTAATAGGATTTACTTTGCAAGATCATAAAGACCATACAACTAATTTCTATAGTCTAAAAAATCATATTGATTATAATGTTAAGCAAGCGATAGAGTTAACGGACGGATTGTTAAAGTGTTTTGATGATAAGGAAAATATTTTTCACTATATAGCTAATAACTATATTCGTTTTTATGGATTGAACGATTTAGAATTTAAGCTGGAGTACGATGAGCCAGAGCTGTCGCTTTTTGAACAAAAATACATTAATATAGACAAACAAGGTATTAAAAAAGCGATCAATAGAATTAACAAGAAGACCAAAGAAATCTGCGATCATATTACTGAATTATCTACACAACTAGTTAATAGAGCGAACTCTATAAGTGAAGCATTAGAGTCTGATGAAATCAAGTTAAGAACACAAGAAGAAAAATATTTTTACTTTTTAAAAGAAGTACAACAGTGTATTGGAAGAAGAAGTCTCTTTTTAAGAAACAATAACAGTGAGTTGCTTTTCGGAAAGCAAGATATGGAGCTTCAATATCAGAGAAGTAACACAAACTATATTGTGGAAGCGTATCTGAGGCAAGTTTATAATGGCGACAATAAAGACGACTTACTAAAGGCAATAAGCGAGAATAAACAAATTGAGCTTACAAAAAATGCTATAGAAGAATTTGAACGATATTTAAATGATAGCATTCCTAATTTTGATAGGGATATGTTTACCGCTGTCAAAGTAGAATATGGCAAAGAAAAAGTTATTTCGATTAAATTACAAGAGAAAGATGAGTTAATAGATTTGAATCTGACTAGTGCTGGTAGAAGGTGGTATTTTACTTATTATTTCATGAAGAATACACTTCAATCAGGTGATGTTTTTATTATTGATGAACCGGCAGGTATGTTACACCCTGCTGCTCAGCAAGAAGTATTAGATGAGTTACAGCTACTGGCCTTTAATGGTATAAAAGTAATTTATTCTACACATAGTGCATATTTAATACCTGATAATTTTAAGATTGTTCATAATGTGGAAATGAATACAGAGGTGGGAACAAAAGTAACTGGCTACCATTGTAACGATGATTTAATTAAGTCAATATGTGATGAATTAGGTGTTCAACGAACTTCGGAAATACTTTTCGGATTGGCTAAGACAACGCTAATAGTAGAAGGGGAAGCAGATAAAGCTTGCTTATTAAAATTCTTTGATGTGCTTAAATACGATGGTTCTAATTATTGTATATTTGAATGCCGAGGTCAACCTATTTTAGATGTCGCGCATCTTTGTATTACGTGGGGAATAAAATTTAAAGCCTTGTTTGATAGGGATACACTTGAAAAGTCAAGGGAGGGCTATTTGACTGAACATGGATATAAAACTTATTTAGAGGAAATACAAAGAAATAACAACTGCGTTTTTACGCCCGCTAACGGATTTAGAAAATCACTTGAAGATTGTTTTACACAGTTAGATCAAGAACGTTATTTTAGTAAAATAAAAGGTAATATGAAAATAGATAAAGAAAAAATAAAAGCGGCTACCGAGTTTGAAGAAGAAACTAAAAATAATTTTGAACAGCTGTTCAAGCAATTAGGTATTCCCAAACTTGACGTCACAAAGGCTTAATGTTATAATACAAGCACATTCATAAGTTACCCGTTCATTTCTCTATTGGAGGTGACATTATGAATGAAGTAAAGAAACTGAATAAGCAGAGGCTAGCAAAGAACGTTTATCGAATGATAATCGAATCGGGACAATCAATAGAATCGGTGGCATTATCATTAGATATTTCCGAAAGGTTAATCTATTATTGGCAAGAAGGAAAACGTTCGCCTGCAATCGAGCATATATACGGACTGTCTCAATTATTCAACGTTTCAATGGAAAGCATCCTCGCCTGAGGGTGCTTTTTCATTTTGAACAACGGTTCATTACAAAATCTTTTATATGGAGTTATAATTGAGATATCAAAAGGAGGAACAATATGTCTAAGTATAGTTTAATAGGTATATGGGATCAAATATTTCCAGGACAAAATGAGGTAATTGATTATGCTGGCAGAAGAATGGTACGTTCCGCTATAGGAAATCAAAATAGCAGATACTGTCCGACAATAGACCATATCAGACCGCTTTCAAACGGTGGAAAAGATTGTCTTGAAAACATTGTTATTTGCAATCAAGCAACCAATGAAGAAAAAGCCGATTCATTCCCTAACTGGACTGCGAACGGCAAAAGGTTTCAGGCAAAGCGTGTCAGAGGAACGTCTGACGAATACGATATTTATCAATTAGATTAAGGAGGAGGAATTATGAGTAAGGGACGCGGAGTTTCAGGGAAAACGCATACGCAGCAGCAATGCAATCATTATGCGAATCAGCATAATCCCAACAATTCGGCTTACAGAGCGAACAACAATAATCACTCAAACCAGTGCAATCCAAATAACTCAGCTTACAGCAGTAGCCAAGCACAAAACAACAAGTAAAATTCAAGCCGCCGACGGTATTCCGTCGGCGGCTATCTCTTTTAATGCTTATATCTTTTTATAAATTCTTCATAGCGTCTAAGTCGTGCTTTGGATAAAAACGGAAAGAAGCGGTTGCAGAGAAATTCATCTTC
>CAMWNA010000056.1 GCA_947175515.1 uncultured Clostridia bacterium
AATATAATATAAGTATATAAAGGTGCATCTATGAAAAAACAAGATAACGTTTGCGTTTTATATGATAGGGAGTGTATCGGATGTTTGGAATGTGAAACCTGCGATTTGAACCCTTCAAAAACCTGTGACAACTGCGGCAAATGCCTGAATATACAGGACGATGCCGTAATAAAAATAGATAAAATTATTTTAAACGATGAGTAGAATTATTAATATAAATGATAAAAATTTTTCTATTATAAAGTTTTTAGGTAAGGGTAAGGGAGGGTATTCCTATTTAGTTTCAGACGGGCATAAACAATACGTCCTGAAACAAATTCACCACGAGCCTTGTGATTATTATAAATTCGGCAACAAACTTGACGCTGAAATCAGCGACTACAAAAAGCTAAAACAAATAGGCATTCCAATACCGATAATGTATGAATTCGACCGTACCAATGAAAGAATACTTAAAGATTATATCAGCGGTCCGTCTATTTTTGAATTGGTAATTAAGGACGATGTTCAACCAGACTATTTGCATCAAATAAAGGAAATGTGCAAGCTTCTTTATGCAGCGCATACCAATATTGATTATTTTCCAACCAATTTTATTGTGCAAAAAGGTAAAATATATTATATCGACTACGAATGTAATGATTATATGCCTGAATGGAATTTTGAAAATTGGGGAATAAAATATTGGTCTAAAACTCCGGAATTTTTGAATTATTTAACAGAGCATACTTTTAAAGACAGGCATTAAATGAGCCTGTCTTTTTCAATCTTCATCGCGCTTAAGTTTAACTTTACCTGCAACAGCACGGCGGTTGTCGTCACTTATTGCTGCATAGTGCTTTCTGGTTGTGTTAACGTCCTTATGTCCTAAAACGTCCGCTACGATATAAATATCGCCCGTTGCCTTATAAAGCTGAGTGCCGTAGGTTGAGCGAAGTTTATGCGGCGAAATATTTTTAAGGGGAGACACTATTTTCGCATATTTATGAACGAGATTTTCAACCGCACGAACCGTTATACGATTTTTATTATTAGAAAGGAATAGGGCTTCGTTTTCCTTTAATATTTCAGAATTTTCGTCCTTGTATTCCAAGTATCTTTTAAGTGCATTTGCTACATCGTCATCAAAGTATAAAATAGCTTTATTTCCGCCCTTGCGCGTAACGATAAACGAATTATCTTTAAAATTGATATCATTGTTATTAAGCCCTACAAGCTCGCTTATACGTATACCGGTTCCGAGGAAAAGCATTAAAATTGCACTGTCGCGAACTCTGTTTTTTTCATGATAAGCCATTTGACGGGCGGTAAGCCCGTTTCCGCTTTCTGCGACATCGATTATACTGAAAACCTCGTCTGTATCAAGCCTGATTATCGGTTTTTCATGAAGTTTAGGCGTAGAAACCTTTGCTGAATTATCAACGCTAATATATCCGCGGTTAAAAAAGAATTTGAACATTGCTCGAACGGAGGAAAGCTTGCGCGCTTTTGCCCGTTCATTACAAGTATGAACTTTCCCGCAATATTGATAACGGGAGAGGAAGCCGAGAAAATACTCAATATCGTTACTCGTAACCTGACCTAAATCATCTAAAGTCATTTCTTTTAAAGATTTGTCTTTAAAACGGCGTTGCAGCAAAAAATAGAAGAATATCTTCAAATCGTGAGCATAATTTAGACGCGTTAAAGTACTTGTCTGACTGTCGATAGCAAGAAAGTAATCATAGCAAAAATCAGGCAATGCATTTTCAAGAAGCCTGTCAATTGTCTCTAAATTTTTATTATTTCTCTGAACGTAGTAATCAGCACCCATAAATTTATTATAAACCATAAAGAAAATTAAGTCAATTTTACGAACAATTTAAAATTTGAGAAAGTAAAACTCCACAATACGCATCTGAATTTTAGTTTGAAGAAGTATATGCAACTATTCGTAAAACACAGCTTTTACGAATAATATAGTGCGTTTTACTTGCGTAAACAGGACTTTTAATCATCTAATTAAATTAAATGGCTTAAAATAACTTTGATTAAATTCAATTAAGTAATAGAAAAATTTTGAAATACTTAGAAATTAACGCGAATAAATATAAAAGTTAACTATGTCTGACATAGCACACACAAAAAACGGGGTTTAACCCCGTTTTTTGTGTATTTGTGCATTTCATTTATTATTTATCTGATTTTATTACTGACTTAAGATTCCAGACTTCATTTGCATAATCCGCAATCGCTCTGTCTGCCGAGAATTTTCCTGCTGCAGCAATATTTCTGAGCGACATTTTATTCCAAGCAGTTTTATCGGTCGAGTATAATCTTGAAATTTTCTGCTGAGTCTTATGATAAGCCCCGAAATCAGCCATACACATATATGGATCAGCTACAGGACTATCCGTTAACAGATAATTTGCAATATCAGCAAACGATTGACCGTTAAAACCGATTATCAAAGCTTCAATAATTCTTCTTAGCTTAGGCGACTCGTTATAATATACGCTTGAACTGTAACCGGATCGCCACACGTCATCGACCTCATTAGATTTAAGACCGAAAATAAATATATTTTCATTACCGACTGCTTGAGCCATTTCAACGTTTGCACCGTCTAGCGTACCGATTGTCAATGCGCCGTTTATCATAAACTTCATATTGCCCGTACCGCTTGCTTCTTTACCTGCTAAAGAAATCTGTTCTGAAACTTCGGAAGCAGGCATTAGCTTTTCAGACATTGTTACGTTGTAATCTTCCATATAAACGACGTTCAGTTTTTCGTTTATTTTAGGATTTTTCTTTATATCTTCAGCAAGGAAGTTTATTAATTTAATAATCTTCTTTGCCATATCATATCCGGGAGCAGCTTTCGCGCCGAAAATATACGTTTTCGGTACAATCTTTTTATCGGGATTATCACGCAAGTCAAGATACGTATCTATAATATTTAAAACGTTCAATAATTGACGTTTATACTCGTGTAATCTTTTTGCCTGAACGTCAAATAACGTTTCGGGATTTATGATGATTCCCTGCTTTTTCCTTGCAAATTCAGCAAATTGCTTCTTCTTTATAGCTTTTATTTCATCCAGACGCTTTAAAACAGAACTATCATCCTCATACTTTTTAAAATCTGCAAGTTGCGCACTGTCAAGAACATATCCATCACCTATACATTCGGTTAAAAGCGCGGAAAGTTCGGGATTTGACTGATTAAGCCAACGCCTGTGGGCAATTCCGTTCGTTACGTTAGTAAACTTTTCAGGCGTAAAATCGTAAAAATCTTTAAATACGGAATTTTTTATAATTTCGCTGTGCAATGCCGATACGCCGTTTACTTTATGACCGCCGTAAACCGAAAGATTTGCCATTTTTATCCGATCATGCTCGATTATAGACATTCTTGAAATCTTTGCCCATTCTCCGGGGAAAGATTTCCATAGCTCCTCGCATAGTCTCCTGTTAATCTCCTTTATAATCGAGTGAATTCTAGGAATAGTGCGAGCAATTAAATCTTCCGACCAAGTTTCCAATGCTTCGGCAAGCACGGTATGGTTAGTATAAGCGCAAGTTGCCGTGGTTATTGCCCACGCCTGATTCCAGTCATAAAAATACTCGTCGATAAGTATTCTCATAAGCTCGGGAACAGCCATTGCAGGGTGCGTATCGTTAAGATGTATAGCAGCAAGCTTAGGCAAATCTCTTAAATCTCCGTATCTGTGCTTATGGTCCTGTACAATATTCTGAATCGACGCCGAACACAGGAAATATTGCTGTTTGAGCCTTAACGATTTACCAGCAGTGTGATTGTCTGCAGGGTAAAGAACTTTCGTTAAAAGGTCTGCGTCGTTGTCCTGCGTCATTGCCTGATAATAATCACCCTGTGAAAACAACTTCATATTGAAGTCCTGAACGGGTTTAGCTTTCCAAAGTCTTAATACAGAAACTGCCTCGCTGTTTTTACCCGATATCATCATATCGTAAGCAACAGCCTGAATTTCGTTGCAGTTAACGTATTCGGTTTCAAGCCCGTTCTCAGTCCAACGCTCCTCTATCTGTCCGTTAAATCTGACTATAAACGACTTATCCGTGCGCTGCGTAAGCCAAGCCTCACCGCCGGGAAGCCAAACATCCGGCAATTCCATTTGCCATCCGTCAACTATTTTCTGTTTGAATAGTCCGTATTCGTAGCGCAATGAATAGCCCATTGCAGGGTAATTTCCTGTTGCAAGCGCATCCATAAAGCATGCTGCAAGTCTTCCCAAACCGCCGTTACCTAACCCAGCGTCGGGTTCCTGCTCGTAAAGCTCTTCAATATCAAATCCGTATGAAGAAACAACTTTTTCAAACACTGGCGTCGCATTAAGATTATACAGACTGTTTTTCAGCGAACGTCCAAGCAGAAACTCCATACAAAGATAGTAAACCTTCTTTGCACGTTTTGCTTTGGTCTTTTTATGAAACTGCTGTCTTTTTTCCAGTAAGATATCTCTTACCGACATAACGACAGCTTTATAAATTTGCTCTTTGGAAGCTTCGGCAGGACTAACTCCGAAATATCTTGAAAGTTTGCCCTTAATTAATTCCTTCACTTCCTTTTCCGTAACTGCGGTACAATTCATTTTGTTCTCCTGTTTTAAGTAAAATTATTTAAGCATATCTTTGTAGAGAGCCTCGTATTCCTTAGCCGAATGTCCCCAACTGAAATCGGTAGTTGCAGCTCTGTACATAAGTTTTTCCCAACCGGACTTATTTCTATAATCGGAAACTGCCTCTCTTATAACGTATAACATATCGTGAGCGTTATAGTTTGCAAAAGTATATCCGTTTTCAAGCGGCTTAATACTGTCGTAAAGCCCTCCCGTTTCCCTTACTATGGGGATAGTCCCGTAACGACAAGCTATCATTTGCGAAAGTCCGCACGGCTCCGACTTGGACGGCATGAGGAATATATCCGAGCCTGAATAAATCTTTCTGGACAAGTCACCGTTGAAAACGATATTTGCGCTCATTTTAGTGGGATATCTTCTTGCTAAATCGCTGAAATAACCTTCAAAATGAGCATCGCCCGTACCGAGAATAATCACCTGCACGTCATCTTGCAACAACTCCTCGATAACGTTTGTGACAAGGTCAAGACCTTTATGCGAAACGAGACGCGTAACCATTGAAATTATCGGAGTTTTAGGCTTCTGCGGAAGATTAAGCATCTTTTGAAGCTCTGCTTTACAGACGGCTTTATTAGAAAAATCGTCAGCAGTAAAATTTGCAAAAAGATGCCTGTCAAGCTCACAGTTGTATCCTATATCGTCTATTCCATTTAAAATACCGCGAAGCTTAAATTCGTTCCTTCTTATTATCGGATCGAGTCCGTGCGCAAAATAAGGGTCCTTGATTTCCTGTGCATATCTGGGACTTACCGTAGAGAAAGCTTCACAGCATTCTATTGCGCCTTTCATTAAATTTATGCAGTTTCTGTATTCAACAAGATATTGGTAAGTTCCGTAAATGTCAAACAAATCACCAAGCAAATCAAGTGAATACTGCCCCTGATATTCTATGTTATGTATGGTGAAAAGCGCCCTTATATACTGGTACTCTTCCCTGAAACAATAATTCGTTTTAAGATAAATTGCTGCAAGAGCCGCCTGCCAATCGTGACAGTGCATTACATCCGGATAGAAATTCAAAAAAGGCATAATTTCAAGAACGCTTCTTGAAAAGAATGCAAATCTTTCTCCGTCATCAAAATAGCCGTAGCAACCAGGACGTTTAAAGTAGAACTCATTGTCGATGAAATAGAAAGTCACTCCGTCGCGTTCACAGGTAAATATACCACAGTATTGATTTCGCCAAGCAAGATGTACATACAGATTACCAAGATACGTAAACTTTTCCCTGTACTCCCACTTTATATCCGCATAAAGCGGCAATACAACGCGAACGTCATAATTGCCAGTTGCAGCAAGCGCTTTAGATAGTGAGCCAATCACCTCGGCAAGCCCGCCCGTCTGAATAAACGGCGTACTTTCCGAAGCTACAAACAGTATTTTTTTCTTTCTGCTTTCGTCAGCCTGAACGGCTGCCTGTGCGCTTACAGTTGTTGCCTGCGCTTTATTTTCGGTCGTCTTTGCTACCGCCTGTTTTGTAGTTGCTGTTTTAGCCGCAGGCTTTTTTACTGCAGTAGATTTATTCACGGTTTTGTTTGCCTCCGACGAGTTTTTTTTCGTAGTCTTTTCTGTTGCCATAATTGAATTTCCCCCATAGTATCCTAAATCAATGAGCTTTTATTAATGAAATAAGGCTTTTGTTCACAGCCTGCAAGCAGTCTGTTGTCGCGTATAACTGAATCCTTATCACTTACCACATAGGCCAGATTACAATTTTCACCAATGATATTGTCCGTCATAAGAATACAGTTTTTAACTACCGAGCCCTTACCTATTTTTACTCCGCGGAAAAGTATACAGTTTTCAACCGTACCTTCTATCAGACAGCCGTCGGAAATAAGCGAATTTCTGACCTTTGCAGTCGACGCAAATTTGGCAGGCGAACTGTCGTTAACTTTGGTGTAAATATCTCTTTCACCGAAAATTTC
This sequence comes from uncultured Clostridia bacterium, assembly GCA_947175515.1. GTDB lineage: Bacteria > Bacillota > Clostridia > Christensenellales > Borkfalkiaceae > Coproplasma. The sequence goes on from CAMWNA010000056.1 coordinate 6,590, forward strand.
ACTTCTCACTTCCTTGTTTAACAAGTCCATATTCGCCTGAAAATACGAAGAAAGCGAAGATATACTTGAATAATACCCGTCAAACTTATATCCGTACAAATTCAGCGACTTTACTCCGGGGCTTAATATATCTCTGCCGAAGCTGGTATATCCGTGCTGAGTCGCGTTTTGAATGAGGTTAACGAGGAATGACGTGCGTGCAATCATTACGTTTATATAGTTCTTTTTAAAGCCGCTTGTCGCAGGATTTATTTCTATACCCGTAATTCGCCCATCGTCGTTTGTATCGAACGTCATATAATAATGCGATTTATCAACGAGATGCTCGTGATATACGAGAGTTATATCCGCGTTCTTTTTTATATGAAAATCTATTATTTTACTGTAATCAAGCTTATAAACAGCGTCGCTGTCAGCAAGAACGACGAAATCTTCCTTTGCCTTTTTCAAAAACGACGACGCGCCTTTAAGCGCTTCCAAACGGTTTTTGTAAAGCATTTCCGAATCGTCTATGTATGGCGGCAGTAAAATAAGACCTCCCTCTTTTCTTGCAAGGTCCCAGTACTTACCCGAACCTAAATGGTCCATAAGCGACTGGTAATTGTTTTTTGTTATCATTCCTACGGTTGTAATACCCGAGTTAACCATATTAGAAAGCGCAAAATCCACCAGACGGTATCTTCCGCCGTAAGGAACCGAACCTATTGACCTGACTTTGGTCAATTCCGGCACGTTTTCTTCGTTTATGCTTGAAAAAATTACACCTACTGTTGAAGCCATTTTTTATTTCCCCCGTTATACGTTTTTATCAACTATTTCGCCTGCGGCAATTTTTCCGTCTTTCTTTACAGAAATACCTCTGCCGAGAACCGTAATGCCGCTGGTTTTGCCCTCTATTTTGCTTGCCTGCTCTATCGGCGCACCAACAACGGCGTTTTTACCTATTATTACGTCCTCGTCAATTATCGCATAATTGAGCTTTGCACCGGATTTTACTACTATGTTGCCCATAAGCACGCAATCAACCACCTCTGCGCCTTTTTCAATTACGCAGTTCGTGCCCACGACGGAATTTATAACTTTTCCTTCAATCTCTCCGCCTGTTGCAACTATAGAATTAATAACCTCGCCTTCAACGAACGCCGGAGGCGCCAACGGACTTCTGGAATGAACTTCCCTGTCTCGGTCGGAAAGCTCAAAATTGGGAACCACTCCCAAAAGGTCCATATTTGCTTCCCACAAAGAAGTTATGGTGCCGACGTCTTTCCAGTATCCTTCGAAACGGTAAGAATACATCTTTTCTCCCGCATTAAGCATCGTGGGAAGTACGTTTTTACCAAAGTCTTTTTCTGAATTAGGGTCAGCTTCGTCAAGTTCAAGGTATTTATAAAGCTTGGAAGCCGTAAAAATGTATATACCCATTGACGCCAAATTGCTCTTGGGTTTTGCGGGCTTTTCCTCAAACTCGTATATAGTGCCGTCGGGATTGGTATTAAGTATACCGAATCTGGAAGCTTCTTTTAAAGGCACTTCCATACACGCAATAGTACAGTCAGCCTTAGCCGCTTTATGAGCCGCAAGCATTTTATCGTAATCCATTTTATAGATGTGGTCACCCGAAAGTATTATTACGTACTCAGGATCATACATCTTCATAAACCTTATATTCTGATAAATTGCGTTTGCCGTTCCCTTATACCACGAAGTATCCTTCTTGGCTTCGTACGGCGAAAGAATATGTACTCCGCCGAAGGTTCTGTCCAAATCCCAAGGTTGACCGTTTCCTACATATTCGTTAAGGACCAAAGGCTGATACTGTGTAAGTACGCCAACGGTATCAATTCCCGAATTAATACAATTAGACAACGGAAAATCGATTATCCTGTACTTAGCGCCGAAAGATACGGCAGGTTTTGCTATATTACTCGTAAGCGTATAGAGTCTGCTACCCTGTCCGCCGGCAAGCAACATTGCGACACATTCTTTTTTTCTTAGCATTTTATTCCCCCAGAAAAATTTATAATTTTTTTAAATAAAGACAAGTCAGCCGCGGAACGTCTACGCAAATAGAAAATTCTTTGCCGTGACTTGATACTAATTTAGTCTTATACTTTCGTTTTACGCGCCTACCTGCTCCGCCGAATCGCTTTCCGTCGGTATTAAGAACAAGCTTGTACTCGCCTTCATTAATTCCAAGCCTGTACCCCGATAAATCAACGCCAGAAAAATTTATTATAGCCGTAATACTTTGCCCGTCTTTGGAATAACGGCTGAACGCAACAATATTTCTTTCTCTGTCGTCGACTGACAGCCATTCAAAGCCGTCCCAGCCGCACTCAATCTCGTAAAGAGGGTTATTTTCCAAATAAAAGAAATTCAAAAACTTCACGAACGCTGTCATTCTGCGGTGCTTTTCAAACTTTTTCAGAAAATACTCAATTCCCTTGCGATAGTCCCATTCGCTGAACTGCGCTATCTCATAACCCATAAAATTCAGCTTTTTTCCAGGGTGTGCATACATAAAACCAAGTAAAGCACGCTCTCCTGCAAATTTATCGTCATACTCTCCCCACATTTTGTTTACTATCGAGCCTTTTACGTGTACGACTTCATCGTGGGAAAGCGGCAGAATATAGTTTTCTGAAAACGCATAAACGAGCGAAAAGGTAATTTTGTTATGATGATAATTTCTGAAATACGGGTCCTGTCGGCAATAGAATAATACGTCGTTCATCCAACCCATATTCCACTTGTAATCGAAACCCAAGCCGCCATTTTCTATTTTTTCGGTAACGCCGCGGAAAGCCGTTGACTCCTCTGCGACAGTTACCGCTGACGGATAAGCGCTTTTTATTGTTGTGTTGAATTTTTTTATAAAATCGATAGCTTCCAAATTACGGTTATCGCCGAATTTATTCGGGGTCCAGAATCCGTTCGGTTTATCATAATCAAGGTACAACATTGAAGCAACTGCGTCAACTCTTAAACCGTCCGCTTCATAAACGTCAAGAAAAAATATTGCAGAAGACAAAAGAAAACTGTCAACTTCAGCTCTGCCGAAATCGAATTTTCTAGTCCCCCAACCGTAATGCTCCATTCTGTCCCATAACGGGCATTCGTAAAGCGGTTGACCGTCAAACTCGTAAAGCCCCCATTCGTCTTTAGGGAAATGTGCAGGCACCCAATCTAAAATTACTTTAATATCGCTATTATGAAAAGCGTCAATCAAGCTTTTAAACTGTTCAGGCGTACCCATTCTTGAAGTTACTGAAAAGTACCCCGTTACCTGATACCCCCACGAGCCGTCGAAAGGGTATTCGGTTACCGGCATAAACTCAACATGTGTATACCCCATATTTTTAACGTAAGGAACAAGCTCTTTTTCAAGTTCGGAATAAGTATAATATGAATTATCCCTATGTCTTTTCCATGACGTTAAACTCACTTCAAATATATTTACCGGTGCGCAGGTTTCTGCTTTCTTTTGCGGTTTTTTTCTGCTTTCGGGAAGCCGCCAAACCTTTGACAAATGCGAATCGGGTAAATCGGAATAAAATGCATAAGGATCGGCTTTTATCAATTTTCTGCCGTCATAAGTGTGTATGCAGAATGCATAAGTATCACCGAAGTGTGCTTCCCTTACCGCTTCAAAGCTTTCACCGTCGGGCAAAAGATGCATTAAATCGGCAGTGTCGTCCATTCCGTTAAAACTGCCTACAAGGCTTACTTTCTGCGCGTGCGGCGCCCAAACCCTGAACGCAAAAACACCTGTTGATAATTCGTGACAGCCGAAAAACTCATAGGCTTTACAATTCGTTCCGTTATGGAAACTTTCAAGCTCCTGCTTATAAGTCATTCCCCACCACCATACCTAATTTATTTTAACAT
>CAMWNA010000057.1 GCA_947175515.1 uncultured Clostridia bacterium
TTTAAAAACCGTGTAAAAACTTTTTTAAAACACGCGCTTTACTTTTTTATTGGAATTGTGATATAATAAAAAAGAGTTTGCCGAAAACGCAAAAGATTAAACGCACGGCAATCTGACAATAATCAGGGAAACACTGTTTAAAGGACAAAATTTATGGCGGAAAAAAGCTATAACGCAGACGATTTAAGAATTCTCGAAGGTCTTGAAGCCGTTCGCCTCCGTCCCGGTATGTATATCGGTTCCACGGGCGTAAAGGGGCTTCACCACGTGCTTTGGGAAATAGTGGACAACTCCGTTGACGAGGCGGCTAACGGCTACGCGGACGAAATTACCGTAAAGCTGTGGAAAGACGGCTCGGCTTCCGTTGAGGATAACGGCAGGGGTATGCCCATTGACGAAAATAAAAAAGCCGGTATGAGCGGCGTTGAAGTCATATTCACCAAGCTTCATGCAGGCGGTAAATTCGATACCGAAAATTACGCCTTTTCGGGCGGACTTCACGGCGTCGGCGCGTCGGTTACCAACGCGCTTTCAAAATGGCTGAACGTTGAGGTTTACCGCGAAACCGTGCATAAAATGAGCTTTTCAAGCCGCTACGACGAGGAGAAAGGCAAGTGGCTTTGCGGTATTCCGGAAGGACCCTTGGAGAATACCGGCGAGCCGACCGAAAAGCGCGGAACGTTCGTCCGTTTTATGCCCGACAAGGAAGTTTTCGAAACGGTTGACTGGCATTACGACGTTGTGTTCAAGCGTCTTAAAGAATTGGCTTTTTTGAATAAGGGACTCAAAATAAATTTAATCGACGAGCGCGATTTGTACCGCACCGTCGAGGTTGAGGACGACGTTGAAAGCGACTTGGGCGAGGAGGGCGAAACGGCAACCGTGCAGGAGCTGTTGCCTCCGCGCGAACCGATAAGCTTTAAATACGACGGCGGACTTGTTGACTTCGTAAAGTATCTGAACGGCGACAGAACTCCGCTCTATAAGGAGCCGCTGTATTATTCCGTAATAAAGGATATTCAGCTTAAGGGCGCGCCCCTAAATAAAATAAAGATAGAATATTCAATTTGTCACACCAAGGACGATACCGAAAGTCTGTTCTCGTTCGTAAACAATATTTCCACCGTTGAAGGCGGATACCACGAAACCGGATTTCATAACGGACTTTTGAAAGTTATAAACGAATACGCAAGAAACAACGGCTTTCTGAAAGCTAAGGAACAGCCCTTCATTGCAGACGATATAAAGGAAGGACTTACCGCCGTTTTAACCGTCAAGATGACGGGCGTGGAATTCGAAGGTCAGACAAAGACCAAGCTGGGCAACCCCGAAGCCAAAGCCCCCGTAGAGCAGGCGGTGTATGAAGGACTTTCCGAACTCGTCGCCGATAAGGCAAATAAACCCTTATTCGACGAAATTGCAAAGAAGGCTAAGTTCGCCGCCGACGACAGAATCAAGCACCGCGCCGAACGCGACGTTGCAAAGGCGGCGTCCGAAAACGACGGGTTAAACCTAGTCGGCAAGCTTGCCGCATGCTCCGGCAAGAACCCCGACCAGAACGAGCTGTTTATAGTCGAGGGTGATTCCGCAGGCGGTACGGCAAAGCAGGCAAGGGTTAGGCAGTACCAGTCCATTTTACCCCTGAGGGGCAAGCCGTTGAACGTGCAGAAAAAGACGGCTTTGCAGGCTTTGCAGAACGAGGAAATAAAGACTATGATTTCCGCCATAGGCGCGGGCTTCAACCGCTCGTTCGAGGTGGAGAAAACCAAGTACAAGAAAGTAATTATTTTATCCGATGCCGACCAAGACGGTCTGCATATCCGTTGCATACTTCTGACTTTCTTTTTCAAGTATATGCGCGATCTGGTCAACGCCGGCTACGTGTATATAGGCATGCCGCCGCTGTATAAGGTTTATAAGCGCGATATAGTGGAGTACGCTTACGACGACGAGGAGCTTGACGAAAAGATTAAAAAAGTAGGCAAGGGTTACCAGATACAGCGCTATAAGGGCTTGGGTGAAATGTCCGCAGAACAGCTTTGGGAAACTACCATGAACCCCGCTACGCGCAACTTAACGCAGGTAACTATCGAAAACGCCGCGGACGCTGCCGACGTTATCGAGATGCTTATGGGCGATAAAGTCGAAGGCAGAAAGGAATTTTTGGCGCAGAACGCCAACTTTAATAAGGTTGACGGATTTATAGACAGGGTGCGCTTTAAGCCCGAAAACGACGCGGAGGGCTATTGATTATGTCACGAAAGAAAGATAACGGAAGCGTACAGACTTCTATTCCCTCGGGCAACTTAATAGTTTCCCCGTTAGAGGAAGTGTTGCCGCAGTCAATGCTGCCTTACGCAGAGTTCGTAATTCTGGACAGAGCGCTTCCGCGCGTAGAGGACGGCTTGAAGCCAGTCCAAAGACGTATTCTATATACAATGTACGAAATGGGCTTAACGCCCGACAAGCCCCATAAAAAATCGGCGCGTATCGTTGGTGACTGTATGGGTAAATACCACCCCCACGGTGACAGCTCTGTATACGACGCTATGGTGCGTATGGCGCAGGAGTTCAACGTAAGAATGACCCTCGTCAACGGTCACGGCAACTTCGGCTCGGTCGACGGCGACCCTGCCGCGGCAATGAGGTACACGGAAGCAAGGCTTGAACCTTTGGCAAACGAGCTTCTCCGCGACTTGGATAAGGAAACAGTACCCTTTTCCTTTAACTTCGACGACAGCTTGTTAGAGCCCGATTTGCTCCCCGGCAGGTTCCCCAACCTTCTGGTAAACGGAGCAAACGGTATAGCCGTAGGTCTTGCTACCAATATTCCCACCCACAACCTTGGCGAGGTTATAGACGGCTGCTGCGCCTTTATAGACAACCCCAGAATTTCGCTTGCGGATATGATGAAGATTATCCCCGGTCCCGACTTTTCAACCGGCGGATTCATAATCGCAAACGAGTTGAAGCAGGCATACGAAACGGGCAAGGGTAAAATTACCTTACGCGCACGCTATACCGTCGAACAGGGCGATTACGGGAAGCGTATGATAGTTATAACCGAGCTTCCTTACCAGACTAACAAAGCCGACCTTTTACGCAAGATTATGCTTTTAAGGGAGGACAAGAAGGAGCTTCTTTCGGGTATTTCCGATATAGTGGACGAATCCGACCGTTCGGGTATGCGCGCAGTAATAACCTGCAAAAAGGACGCGAACGTTGACGAAATTTTAAAGACGCTGTTCAAATGCACTGACTTGGAGTGTACGTTCGGTATAAATATGGTTGCCATTGCCGGCGGCAAACCCAAGCAGCTCGGGCTTTTGGATATTATCCGCTACTACACGCATTATCAGCGCCACATAGTTCTCCGCCGCACCAAGTTCGATTTAAAGGAAGCGCTTGCACGCTGTCATATATTGGAAGGGCTTATTATCGGCGTTCACAACGTTGACGAGGTCGTAAAAATCATCAAGACGGCGGAATCAACACCCGACGCAAGGCGCAAGCTTATGGAAAGGTTTGCTCTTTCCGAACGTCAGGCACAAGCCATACTCGATTTAAGACTTGCAAGATTAGCAAAACTCGAAGTCAAGAAGCTTGAGGACGAGCTTGCCGCTTTGAAAATCAAGATAGAACAGCTCCGCGAAATTATAGCCGACAAGCAGAAGCAATGGGCTATAGTCAAGGCGGAAATGCGCGAGATAAAGCGCAAGTATAAGTGTGAACGAAAGACGCGCATCGTCGGCGCGGCGGATAAAATCGCCGTTAAGCGCGCAGACGGTCAGCGCAACGTTTCCGAATGGTCCGTTGCGGTAACCGCAAACAATACTGTAAAATTCGTTGAACAGGGCGAATTTACTTTCGCTTCGAAGAAGAAGCTTACGGCTTCTTCGTCAATGTCGCAGATACACAAAATGGTCGTGAACTGTACGGCGGAAGACACGCTTTTCTGTTTCACCAACATAGGTAACTGCGTAAAGATTATTCCAAAGTACGCCGAACTGTCCGAATACAAGTCCTCCGGTCAGAAGTTTGAAACTCTGGTCGAGGGAATAGAAAAAGGCGAGTACCCCGTTAAAATGTTCGTCTGTCCCAAGGGCGCCGTTCCCGAGGGCGAGCTGCTGTTCTTTACCAAGCAAGGCGCCGTTAAACGCACTGCATGGTCTGAGTACGAGCAGGGCAAAAACGTGTTCCCCGCAGTCAAGCTTAAAGAAGGCGACGGCGTGCTGACGGTTGAGCAGTACGATAACGACGAGTATTCGACGATGCTTTTCGTTACGCGCAAGGGTATGTGCCTGAACGCCGACAAGGACAGCGTTCCCGTTCAGGGCAGAATTGCAGGCGGCGTTAAAGGCATTGCGCTTTCTGGCGACGACGAAGTTATATTCGCAACCCAGCACACGGGCGAGGGTGAAATAATAATCGTTACCACGCTCGGCGGCTTTAAACGCGTCGTGTCCTCGACAATCGACCCGATAGGCAGGGCGTGCAAGGGCGTTATGATTGCCGATATTAAGGGCAAGGGCGAAATTCTTTATTCCAACTACGTAACCGTTCCTTACGCGCTTGCGGTGGTGAACGACGACAAATCGGTTTGCGAAGTAAATACGGAAGAACTGCCTATAGAATCACGCGTGTTCAAGGGCAAGCCTTTAAAGAAGGACGGCATAAAAACCGTAGCCCAAGTATATGCGCTTAAACACCGTTCGGACTACCCTGACGGCAGAATGCAGATTAAGTTTTAAAAATTGAATTTCGGCGCGGCGGAAATTTTCCGCCGCGTTTGACTTTTATTTTATACTTGTCTATAATTAATCAGAGGTGTAGCTATTATGAATGAAAACTTAAAGCAGCAAACAGAACAGGTTAAAGCCAAATTCAAAAAATTAGGGGCTTTGAAAATTACCCTGCTTATTTTAATGGTTATCGGCACGGTCTGCGCGTACGTCTTTCACGACTATATTTTTGCCGTGGACAGCGTGTTCGTGCGCGGAATTTCCAAGTACGGCTTCGTCAACGGCTTGCTTGCAATCGTTCCAAAGCTTATAAAAGCAGTTCAGGTGGTTACGATAATTCTTGTAATCACCACGGTAATACTTATAGTTATAGACAGACTGTTCGCGAAAAACCGCCGTGAAATAACGGTTGCACGGCTTGCGCGCAGTATTATAAAATGGATTGCGGCGGTAGTGATTTTAATAACAGTGCTTGCAATCTGGGGCGTGGACACTACCGCGCTTATAACGGGCGCGGGCGTTATAACGTTAGTCGTCGGGTTAGGTATGCAAAGCCTTATTGCAGACGTGGTTGCAGGGCTTTTCATAGTTTTTGAAAACGAGTTCAACGTGGGCGACATTATAACCGTGGACGGTTTTCGCGGCGAGGTGGTTTCAATCGGTATACGCACGACCAAGCTGGAAGCGGCAGGCAACGTCAAAATTTTCAACAACAGCGCAATTAAGGGCGTTTTAAACCAGACGCTGAAACCTTCCACCGCAAAGACTTTAATCGATATAGAATACGGAGAATCGCTTGCGCGCGTGGAGGATGTGATTGCTCAAAAGCTTCCCGAAATAAAAATAGAAGGAATAGTGGAGGGCATAACCTACGACGGCGTTGCGGCTTTGGGCGCTTCGGGCGTTACGTTGCAGTTTACGGCAAAGTGCGCAGAGGGCGATATATTTGCCGTAACGCGAGCAATGAACGCAAGAATAAAAGTTATGTTCGACGAAAACGGTATAGGTATACCGTTCAACCAGTTAGTCGTACACGTGGAGGATAAATAAATGAACGTTAAAGATTTCAAATTCAGCGAGTTAAAGTATGAGCGTCCCGATATGGGTAACTTGCGCTCTATGCTTCAAGTTTATATCAAAAGCTTCAAATCGGCAAAAAGCTTTGAGGAAGCCGACGCGCTGTTTCTTAATTACGAAAAAAGCTTTGAAAAATTCGAGACTATGCGCACTATCGCGCATATCCGCAACACCGCGGATATGAACGATAAGTTTTACGAATCCGAAATGCAATTTTTTAACGAGGAAATCCCCAAGTTCGCCGTTGAGCAAAGTCAAGCGGACAGGCTTTTGCTTTCTTCGCCGTATCGTGCCGAGTTTGAAAAAAAGTACGGCGTGCACCTGATAAAAGATATCGAAGCGCAGGTTCGTCTTGCCGACGAAAAGATTATAAACGAGCGCGTTGAAGAAGCAAAGCTCTGCCAAAAATATTCCAAAACCGCAGGTTGCTGCACAACCGTTTTTATGGGTGAAAATTGTAATTTTTACGGGCTTCTGAAATATATGGAATCCCCTGACCGCAACCTTCGCCGCAACGCGTTTTTGAAGTGGGCGGAGATGTATGAAAGCATTTCGGGCGAGCTGGATGAAATATATTTAAAGCTTGTCGAATTGCGCAAAGCAATGGCAAAAAAGCTGGGATTTAAAAATTACGTTGATATGGCGTACCTTGCCAACGGTCATTATTATTACACCGCGGACGATATAGCAAGGTTCAGAAAACAGGTTGTCGAAGTAATCGTTCCGCTTTCAGACAAGCTTTTCAAAGCCCGTCAAAAGCAGTTGGGTGTTGATGCGCTTTACTATTACGACGAAATGCTGGCTTATCCCGAAGGTAACGCCGTGCCGGACGGCGATATGCAACAGCTTGTAAACAGCGCATACGAAATGTATAAGGAAATGTCTAAGGAGTCTGGTGAGTTTTTCGGGTTTATGACGGACCACGGACTGTTCGACTTAAAAACGCGCGAGGGTAAGCATCAGGGCGGTTACTGTACGTTTCTTTCGGAATACAAGGCGCCGTTCATCTTTTCCAACTTCAACGGTACGTCCGCCGACGTTGACGTTTTAACGCACGAAGCAGGTCACGCTTTGCAGGCTTACCTTTCAGCGCGGACGCTTCCGCTTTCCTCGCAGATCTGGGCGACGAGCGACGTTTGTGAAATTCATTCTATGACAATGGAGCATTTCGCATATCCGTACATGGATAAGTTTTTCGGTAAAAACGCGCAAAAATACTGCCGCGCGCATTTATCTTCGGCGGTAACTACTGTTCCGTACCTCTGCCTCGTGGACCACTTCCAGCACGAGGTTTACGCAAACGATTTTGACGCGAAGGGTTTGCGCGAATGCTGGAACAGACTTGAAAAAATTTATCTGCCTTGGCGCAACTACGGCGGCAACGCGTTTTTGGAGGGCGGCGGTTTCTGGATGCAGAAGCAGCACATTTTCCTTTATCCTTTTTATTACGTGGACTACGCGCTTGCGCAAATCGGTGCGTTCGAATACTTCGCGCGCAGCAAGCGCGAACCCGAAAAAGCTTGGCGTGATTATTTAAGCCTTTGCCGCGCCGGCGGTAGCCGCGGATATTTCGAGCTATTGAAGTGCGGCGGACTTTCAGACCCCTTCAAGGACGGCACGGTAGAAAAATTAATGAAGGGCGTTGCCGCTGAGCTATTATAAACACTCATAAAAATAATTGTTTTAAACGTTTGTAAAAAAGCCTTAACGGTGGTATAATACTTTTATAAAAACTTTACGGAGAAAAAATTATGGCAAAGATAACCAAGGATACTTTGATAATGGACTGCCTTAAAATAAATCCCAACAGCGCGGAAATTTTACAGGCTGTCGGAATGCACTGCCTAGGCTGTGCTATGGCTCACGGCGAAACTATCGAACAAGCCGTATTCGTTCACGGCAACGATCTGGACGCGCTTTTGGCTAAGCTTAACGAAGGCGTAGAATAAAGCTATTATTAACAATAATCGGCGCGGACTTAAAAGTCCGCGCCGATTTCCTTTCAGTCACTGTTTGCCAGTACTGGAAAAATCTTTGCATTGAAAATATCCGCGTGTTTTGGTATAATTTTAACCGTAAGGAGAAATTATATGAAATACAAAAAAGCGGCCGCGGCAATCGCGGCGTTTGCGGCGGCAGTCATGCTTTCAGGCTGCGCCGCCGCGCAAGACGATAAAGATACCGTTTACAACGAAACGGAGATAATACAACCCGATTTTCCTGAAACCGAAGCTCCGCCCGAGCAGGTTCCGGAGCTTCCTGAGGAGAGACCCGAACTTCCGGAGGAAAAACCCGAAGAAGTTCCTGCTAACCCTGACGATACGCAAACTCCGGCAGTTAAAAGCATAACGTATATGACCGTTACGTCTGACGGCGTAAATATCCGTTCAGGCTCGGGTACAAGCTACACCGTGCTGGGTACGGCGGAAAAGCAAACGCTTTACGCATACCTCGGCGAAGAGAACGGCTGGTATAAAACTCAGTACAAAAACAAGTCGGCGTACATATCAAAAAAATATTGCGTGCTTGTCGATATGAAGGCAAGCGAAAACGATAAGATAGAAGCGGTAGTCGCTGAGGGCGCTAAGCTTTTGGGTACGCCGTACGTGTACGGTGCAACGCGCTATCACGACGGCAGCGGCAATAAGCTTAAAGGTTTCAGTGTAAACGCCTTCGACTGCTCGTCGCTAATGCAGTACGCTTTCTATAAAGGCGCGGACGAGCTTTTAACTCTGACTACGCGGACGCAGGTAAAGCAGGGCACTACGGTCGGCAAAACTCAGCTTCAACGCGGCGACTTAATGTTTTTTACCAATGAATCGCGCAAAAACAATACCGGCGTTGAAAGGATAGGACACGTAGCGTTGTATCTCGGCGATAACTACATTCTGCACACGGCTTCCGATTACGCGAAGATTGAACAAATTTCAGCCAAGCGTTGGAGCTTCTTTATTCAGGCGCAGCGCGTGCTGTAAATTACGGAAAATAAAAATTGCCGCGGCGGACTATTCGTCCGCCGCGGCGTGTTTTTTAAATTTAAAATGTTCTTCGGGTGGTGTGCGTTTCTGATTGAATTTGGAAGCTTTTTATTTAATATACCTTATAAATGTATTATCGCGAATACATAATTCATTACCGCAACCGCGGTATTCAGTTTTTTTATTTTTTTCTTGTTCGCTCATAACTGTTCAAAAGGCTCTTCGGGCGCAATGGGCTCATTTGCTTTTTTTACGCCGTAAAATAAAAACGAGTGCAGAATTATGCTCGCAACGCATATTACCGTTAACGCGGCTACAACGACGATAAGTCCGATATCGCCTTGGGTAAAATTCGGTCTGACGAGGTCTACTTCGAAAATTATAAAAATGAAAGGGGTAAACAACGTCATAGTGGCTATCGCAACGGCTGTGTGCGTAGAGGCTTTAAACGCCTTGGGGCTTTTCGTTTTCGTATATACCGCCAACAGTATTCCGCTCAGCAAGAAAAAGATGCTGAATAACAACAAAGCTATCTTTGACACGCCGAACCATAAAAGCATAATAGGCCCTTCTAAAAATACGAACAAGATAAGCCGTACAGCCGCTTCTTCCTCGGGATATTGCTTTTCGGTGTAATTAAAGTAGTGCACGGCGGAATAATGCATACATACCAATAATGCAATAATCAGCGCAACCGTGACGAAGTTCAATATTATGCACGCCAGCAGTATTTTTTTGTCGCTCGGTTTCATTTTTCGCCGTTCTCTCCGTTTTCGGGCGTTTCGGCAGGTTCGTCCGTTTCCTTTTTAACCTTGCCGTAAATAAAGTCGCCCACGGGTGGAGGGGGATTAGCTAAACGCTCTTTTTTTTTCTGCAACATTTTAAAGGTCGCCATAAGTCCACCGCAAACGGCGGCAAGCATAACGGTAGCAAGCCCCCAAAGCCAACCGGCGTAAATGAATACGAATATCGCGGCGGCAGCAAAAGCAACCGCAATTATGCAGAAAACTATCCTTAATTTCTTATACATGATTATATAATATATTAAATCACGCCAAAAATCAAGTAAAAAGGCAGAGCGCGTTTTCCGAACGCGCTCCGCCTTTTTTATTGTTAGTGTACGAATTGTTATATGCGCAGACAAACAAATGCGGTTAAAGAATGTATAAAATTTTCACAAAATGTCAAAAACCGACCGCGGGAAATTATTTTTATAAATTTTAAAATTTTCTTGACATAATCTGCCGTTTATGATATTTTAAATAAGCTTGCTTACAAACGAGCGGTTTTGTTTTGCGGAATATGCATAAAACGCAAAAAAACTTAAAAAATTTATGAAAAAAGTTTGGAAAAACCGTTGACAAGCCCTTATTTATATGATATTATAGATAAGCTCGTTGGTGAGCGCCGAATGATTTTTCGGCTAAATGCAGTTTAAAAATTGAATAGAAGGAAACGAATTTTTTATAATAGTTTCTGTCAATTAACTTTGAAGTACATTAGTACCACAAAGCAAAGTCAGCAAAGATAAATGACTAAATAGTCGAGATAGAGCCACGAACGCGTAATGCGTTCGGTTTTATACAAATTAAACTTAAGAGTTTGATTCTGGCTCAGGATGAACGCTGGCGGCGTGCTTAACACATGCAAG
>CAMWNA010000058.1 GCA_947175515.1 uncultured Clostridia bacterium
TTTTTAACTAGACCGGCTTTCCGGTTTTTAATATAAAATTAACCCCCAAACAAAAAATTTTTCAAAATAAATCTCCCACCGGCGCGCCCGGGGTGGGCCCCCCGCGCCCGGTAATTTATTTAGCCACAGACTCTATTTGCTGTAGGAATACAGCACGTCGTACAGCGTTCCGTAATATCTGTCCAAGTACCTTTTAGCCACCTCGTCCGCAATATACAGCGCCATACGCTCCTGAGGGTCGGCTATAGCAAAGTAATAATCGCGCACGATAGCGTAACGCTGGTTATACGGCAGAGAATAATCCACTATGTATCCTGAGCCCTCGTCGCCGCCGTCGCCCCCTATATCGCCGTCGTTGCTCGGCTCGTTAAGACTCATATTGTACAGAAGGTTATCGGCAAGCAGAGCGACCTCCCTTTTAAGCTCCGTCTGAATTTCTTCGTTCTTTGCGTCAAGCAGTGAAGAATTTTTCATTCCGTTGGTTAAAATTATTCTTTTAAAGGTTTTCAGCTCTTCTTCCGACTTGCGCACAAGCTCGTCTTTTTTCTGCTGCGCTGTACGCAGCATCTTGTACGCTACGACGGTCAGCTTTTCAAGCTCCTCTTTGGTTATGTCTATTATGTCAAATTCCAATTGTCACCTCCGCCGTGACGCTTGCCTTTAATACCGCGCCCGTACCCGTGAGCTTAACCGTAAAGCACGAGCCGCGCATACGCGGACGGACCGGACCTTTGATATTTTCAAACACACGGCTCAAACTGCCGCAAATAATCTCTACCCCGTTTGCTCCCCTTGCGCTTATTTCGGTTACCGTCTTTTTTTTGCACGTACCGAAGTCAATCCTGCCGCTCGTGAACGTCCAGCCGCCGCCTTCAACCAGCTTATAAATCTTACCGTCCGCAAAAGCGTACACGCCGTCAGCTGCGCAAACCGCTTCCGCAGACACGTCAATAAAATAACTGCAGGCGTTTTCGGTATCGTAACAGAAAACCGCCTTTTTGCCGAGCAAGCCGCTTTGGCAGACGGCGAAGTATTTACCTGCATACTCAGCCACGCAGCCGACGGCAGTCAGCCCTTCCGCGTGCGCGTGTTCAACGTAATGCACGCGCGAGCCGTCGAAGCTGCACAGCCCCGACTTCGTGAAAAAGTAAAGCTTTCCGCCGACCGCGCGCGCCGTATTTTTAACTATCAGGTCGGTATCGGTATCTGTCATCGAAACGCTGAAATTTTCAGGCGAGCCGAACATATTTACAACCGTCAGTCCGTACTCCCTTACCAGCACTAGCTTTTCCCCGAATTCCAAAATATCCAGCATATCGCCGCGGTCGGGGTCGAGATATAAATATCCGCCTGCGCCTATACCCTGTTCCCAGTCGCGCACGCCGCCCGCGCCCGACCAAACTAGCTTCTGCCTGTTATCCGCCTCGGCGGCAAACAGCCTGCCGCAATGCACCGCGCCGCAGTAAAGGTTTTTATCGGACAAATAGTCTGAAAATTTCGTTCCGTCGCAGAACGCCGTATTGCCTTTGGTTACCGCAACCGCGTACGCAACTCCGTCCGCGGTCTGCCATACGGTGAACGGCTGACCATTATATTTGAAAAGCTTTATATATGTGCGCATATCGGTCGAATAGTAAAGCTCGTTTTCGGTATACAGAAAGCACACTCCGACGCCTTTAACATAATCCGCGCGGACCACGCCCGAAGGCGGAGCGCCCGTAGCCTCCTCGGCGGAAAGCGTCGGTACAATTCCGCCGCCTAAGCGACAGCCTACGCAGACCGCGCCGTTTGCCGCCAATATATCGGCAGACTTAAACGAGCTTTTAACCGCCGTCATACCCACCTCCGCGGCGGAATGTATCCGCCTGATTTTATACCGCTTTCGGCGGCGGAGGACTGGATTTTATCCACGGCTTTGCGGTACTTGGCTTCCCATATATCAGCCGCGTCCGTCTCTCCGTTTATAAGGCAATACTCCGCCGCAACGCCGCAGGCAAACGCTCTTTCTCCGATTTCGGTACCGTACTCCGAGCTGTCGTCTATCGTCTTTTTGGAAGGCAGGTATTCGTACTCAATAACCACGGCTTTTTCTTCCGTCTTTATGTATTCCGGAAAAAGCTCGTACTCAACCTCTTTACCGCCTGCCGTTACGCGGATGATTTTTGACGGAGTGTGGTCCAGAAGAAACAGGAAGTACTGTCCCGTAGCAGATTCAAGTTCCTTCTTTTCGGTCAACGGAAGATAGTTCACGGCTATTTCGCTTTCAACCGCATTGAAGCAGTATACAAGCGTGGTGACTGTTTCCCTTTCCTCCGCCGTCAGCGCCGCCCCGTCCTCTATAGCGGAAGCGAGAGCGTTTCTGCCGAGTATTCTCAAAACGGAAATTATAACGTCTTTAATAAGCATAATTTGCTCCTTTTACCTCCCACCCGCCCGTACCTTAATTTTTAGCCGTTCGAACCGTCTGCCGCATTGAAGTTGTAAAGCATACCCTGTCCGCAGGGTCTTTTACAAATCAGCTCGGCATATTTTACGAGCGTTGCGGAATAAGCCGCCTTGCCGTGAACCTGCTTTAAAATTTTGCCGTCCTCGTCCTCAAGCCACTCCCAGTCGCAGAGCTGAGCAAGGGTGAAGTCGCCCGTGTTCAGAAAATAAATTCTGTCGTCGGGGCAGAACTTGTCGGCGTATACGGGAACGTCGTTCACCGTAACCGCGCCGTAGCCCGCGCGCGCGTCAATGGTGTTTACCACTCTTCTGTTCGCGTCTATAAGCGACGCAATTTTTCTTCTCGTCGCGTAGGAGCAGAGAATTATATCGGCTTTGCTGTTGAAGCGCTCTTCCAACGTATCAAGCATATCGCCGAGCATTTCCTCGGTAAGCGTATTTTTGCAGTCGGACTTGTAAGGCTTGAAATACTCCTCTTCGTCCGTGTCGTATCCGTAAAGCATACTGCCGTCGAAAATTGCGCCGAGTCCCGTCAGCTCGTTGTCCTTAGAGCCGTGTATATACAGCGAACCGTTTACAATCGTATCGGTAATAGTTCTGTTAAAGGTTACGGTGCCCTTGGCTAAATCTATCTTATCTATAAATAGATTCGTCGCGCCCGAAACCGCCGTGCCGAGGCTGTTATAGCAGTCGACGTTAAGTCCCGTAAAGTATTCCTTTAAGCCGTTTACCGAATATTCCTTTGAAGAAGTTTTACCTGTAATGGTGCAAAGCTTGCCCGTGCCGTCCGAAAAAAGCATACGCTTGAAGTTCTGCTTCGCGCTTGCGACCAAGCCCTCCATCTCTGCGTTTAAAAGGTTAACGAACGCGCCCGAAGTTTCGCGCGAAGCCCTTAAAGCCTTGTCGCTTATCTCTATAGTGCCGTAAAGGTTTTTAAGGGGCAGAACTATGCTTGCGTATCTGTTTTTATAGGGGTCGGGCAATTCGCCGTCCTCCGCGCCTGCGCACATATTGCCCGCAAAGCCCTTTACGACTGAAACGTTCACGTCCTTGCCGTTTACGTTATCGGTGTTCTTTTCTATTGCCGTAAAGAAGGGGGATATCCCCTCGTTAAGCTGCGCCGAAACGGCGTCAAGATAGTATTCCTTTAACGCCGCGTCGGCGTTCTGTACAGTAATCAATTTTTTTATCTCCTTTTTACTTATTTAAAAATTCCTGCGCCAGCCTGCCCGCTTCCTTGAGGGTTTTGGGCGCCATGCGCGGAGCGGCAACACCTCCGCCGCCCGAAATAAGGGGTACAGCCCCCTGTCGGGAAACGGAGCCGAGGTATTCCTTTATCACCGCTTCCCTTACGCGTTCGCTTGAAAGCGCCGCGCTTAAAAGTTCGTCTTCGCTTAATAGTGAGGGCGCGCTATCCGCCCCGTCGGGCGAAGGCTGCGCCTTGTTCACTTTTTCCAGTTCTTTAAGACGGGTGCTGCGCCTTGTAAACTCTGCTTCTAAATCTTCATAAGCTTTGACGAGGGTCTTAACGTCCTTGAATTTTTTGGGAACAGCCGCAGCCTCGTTCGTTTCCGCCTCCGCGGTGTCTGCCGTTTCCGTAATTTCATTATTAAGATTGTCCATATATTTTTCTCCTTTTATTATTTATCGTTTTCCGTTTCAAGCTCTTCCCGCGCTTTCAAAAGCTCTTGCCTGTGCATATCTATATGTGCGCATATGCGCGCCTCGGCTTCCGCGGTTAAGCTTTCGGTCAGAAGAAACGCCGTGTGCTCGGAAATATGCGTTGTATGGTCGTCGTAGCTTTTGACCTGTGTTTCCGCGCTCTTCATTTTCAGGTTTTCCTCGCCTGCACGGGCGCGGTTCAATTCACCCAAATCACGGGCGCCGGCAAAGCCCTTATAGCCTAAAAGCTCCAATATTTTATTTTTTGCGGCAGGGCTTAAGTTCCCGTTTTCGTCGGAAAAAAGCCCCCTGTCTAAAATTTCGTATACCGTAGCTCTGCGCTGGGACGGGGTCAGGTTCGCTTCGCTGTCGGTTTCCAGAACGACGTCGTCCGAGGATATGTCGCTTCCTTTAAAATAGTACACGCTTAAAACGTTGTTTTCGCCCGCGTATTTCAAAAGCCGCACGTCGGTTGCAAATTGTCTGTATAACCGCAGCACGTGCCTGCCGATAAGCTTTATTGCGCGCTTTATCTGCTGGTAGCTGTTTTCCAGCCTTATTTCGTCTTGGTCTATAATAATCTGCAAGCCGGTAGCCGAAGTCACGCCTGCGTAGCTGTCCGCATTTTCCGAAATATCGCCCGTACCCGAAACCTTTGCAAACTCGTTTAAAAGGTTTTCCTCCTCGTCGGAAAAGCTTGAAGGCACGCTTCCGAACTGCATCATTTCCGGCGGCTTACTGCCTTGGCGGTAGACGACGACTTTACCGGGAGTTAATCCGTCCTCGATAAATTCGTCTATATTGACGGAGCCGTCCTCGACCGCAACCGTACCCATTGATATACGGTTTAAAAATTCGTGCTTGCGGTTTTTCACTGCGTTATACGCGCGCTGCAATGGTATGAGCCTGTCCACCACGCTGACCCCGAAAAAGCTGCCCGCAAGCTGTAAAGACGTTTGCTTTATAAACGGATAACAACGCTCGCCGTCGTCGCCGTTCACGTAAGGAAGCGCGCCGTCGTACAATAGCATACCGCCTGCAACCACCGTAAGTCTGCCTTCGGGGAATTCGTCGGTTGCGCGGCTGTACCTTTCTATAACCAGCTCGTAGCCGCGGCGGACGGCTTTTATTTCCGTTTCCGCACGTCTCGAATGCGCCGCCGCAGAATAGGGAACCAGCGAAAACTCGTCTATATCCCTGCCTGCAAGCTTTACGCCGTAAACCGAATATATGTCCTGCACGGGCATAGCCTTTGCATGAATAATGCTCGGCTGATTTTCAAGCTTTTCTTCCGACAAGGTGTACGGATAAATTTCAAACGGCGAAACCGCCGAAACCTTAACGCCGCCCTGTTTCAATTTTCTTCCGTCGGCGGACTTACCTACCGTGCCGCCCGAAAGCCCGTCCCACGTTACCTTATAAAAAGCCGTACCGCAGGTTTCAGACCATACCGTCGCGTCTGTGATTACCCCGTCCAAGTCCTCCTCGTCGAAGACAGACGATAATATTGCTGACGCCAGAGTTGCGGAATGCTTGTCCTTTTCCTCTTCCGAAGCCGCTCTTACGGCAAGCGCGGGGCGGATTCTTCCAAGCTTTGAACACCGCATATCCACTGCAGGCGCTATATGGTTGAACACCCTGCGCGACTGCCAGAAGTATTTTTTGTCCTCCTCGTAAATTTCACCCGAAGAGTTCACGTCGCAGTACTGGTTGCCGCTAACGAAGTTCATATCAAGCTGCCAGCCGCGCTCTAAAAATCTGCGCTCGCTCTGCCGCTTTAAAAAATCTTCCGTAACCTCCCTCGCAAGCTCTTCGCCCGTATCGACAGAAATATTTTCTTCACTCAAAATTCTCTTCCTCCAATAATTTAGTGAGCCGTTGCATTTCAGCTTCAAGCTCCTCGTCAGAAAGCTGTTCCGTACCGCCGTCCATTAAAAGCTTTACCGCCTTTATATCCGGCGGAACGTCGCGCCTTGTAACCTTCTTTTTTATGAGCTTCAATTCCCCGTCCTCGACGGAAAATTCCTCCACGACCTCGCTGGTGCCGAAGCCCACCGCGCATTTTTTAAGCGCCGTTTTTATTTCCTCCTCCATATCTCCTCCATCAGCTTTCGAAGCATTTACCCTTCCGCCGCACGCGCCGCAGCTTATCCGCCGCGACGGGCAAACGCCCGAACGTTTTTTCGGCAGGGCGCGGCTTTGACATTATATAATAGCGAAGCTCGTCCATACAGTGGTCGTCGCGCTTGACGGGCGTATCGCCGTCCGCCCACGAATAGGTTTTGAATTCGTCAATCATATTCACGCAATTTGAAAAAATAAAAAGCTTTGCGCCGACGCCCTTCAGATACGACTTAACGCGCTCTATACCCGAAAACACTTCCTTGTTTACGTTGGCGTCTGCAAGTATTCCGCGTTCGTAAAAAAGCTCGGTCACGCTTTTGGACGAAGCTAACGTCCTTTGGTTTGCGGCACTGTCTATCAGCGCGCGTATTCTTCCCCTTGAGTCCGTGCGCCAGCCTATTTTGCGGCTTATTTCCTTTATAGCGTCAGCGTGAAAATCAACGTCCTTGCCCGCGGCGAAGTGTTCGGCTATAACGTAGACGTTTCCGTCCCAGTCCACGCAGTACCAGTGCGCGGAAAGGGGATTATTAAGACCGGGGTCTATGGAAATATTGTCCTGCCACTCGGGCGGCACGGCAAAGGGCTTTATTACGTGCACGCTTTCGTCGAATTCCGGATACACCAGCCCTGCGCCCTCGGAAAATTTTCCGAACTTCCGACTATCGAGCGCGGAGGACGGCAGCGCACATTCCAAAAGCTTTATTTCCTTTTTGGAAAGATAGGGGTTATCCGACCAGTTCATAAATTCGTGCCAGACTTCGGGGTTTTTTCTGCGGTTTAAAAATATTTCGTTATATATAAACGTTTTACCCTTTAAAGGAGTCATAGTACCGAATATATCGCCGCGCCTGTCCATAACGCGCATTAAACATTCCTCGTAAATATCGCGCGGCGGCTCCTCGTCGAACCACACGAAATCAAGCGAGCTGCCCTGAAACTTTTCCCTGCCTTGGTCGCAGCTTTTAAAACCGAGCGTGGAAACGCCGCCGAAAACGTTTTTAATTTTAATCTGGTCAATTACTCCGCCCGAAGGGCTATCGCGCCTGCCCGAAAGCATAGTTATATCCTCCACCCAGCTTTTAGGCAGGTAGTGCAGAATTTTTGCCTGCGCAACGTCGCGCTGGACCTGCGTGGAAAGCGAAACCGCCCAGCCGAAAACGTCCTTCCGGTTTTTGCGGTAAGGGTGGATACCCCTTAGCATCCAAAGGCACTCTACGGCGCCGCACTCGGTTTTCCCCGAACGGTTGCCGCCGAACACCCAGCGGTTACGCTTTTTGCATTTATGGAAGGCAATCTGTTTTTTATGCCTTTTAGCCTTGTTATATGCGGCAAGCTTATCGGCTTCGCGCCGTTTTTTCAATTCGCACCCAAGCTGCGCAAGCCGCAGCAAAATATCTTCCTTTTTCATAACTTTTATGACAAAATAAACTTAATTTTTCAGTTTGCACGGTTTTATAATTTTGGAACATGAAAGCTAAAATCTTTTTGTGCTGTATTCTGACGGCGATAATTTCAAGCATTTCCGTACCATTTACCGCACGTGCGGAATCACCTTCCGCACCGGCAACCGTAACCTACGCCCGCGCAGACGTGAGGGACGTATATTTCTGTACCAAAAAGGATTTGAACTCAGCACTGTTCGCCATACCCTACACGTATTGCGTACAGATACTTTCATCCGACGGCGAATGGTACGCAGTAAGGTACGCTGAGGACGCGGGCATTTACCGCGCCCTCGTCGGCTACTGCTTAAAAAGCAATTTAACGCCCTTGGAAACACCGCCCGTCAACACCTATCTGAATATGCCCGTGACCGTTACCTACAAGACTGAGGAAAACACCGGCTCGCTTCCCGTTTTAAACGAACTGAACGTAACCGCCGCCTTCTACGGTACGTACTATTCGGGAGCGTCGGCATATTCCTACGTTATGTACGATAACTCGTTCGGCTACGTGCTCGGTGCAAACGACGACTATCCTTTGAACGAAATCCCCACGACCCCCGAACCCGAAACGCCTGCAAACGCCTCTGGCGGAGGCAACACTAAGCTAATAATAGCGCTAGTACTGTCCGCGCTTGCTGTTGCCGCGCTTGCCATACTCTACTTTACAGGCAAAAAATACAAGTACGTAAAACTTGAAAAATAGCGGCTAAGGCGACGGCGATATAAGGCAATAGTATTTAGAAACCAGCCTCAACGCTTCGGCAAAGCTTTCAAGCCTTCTTGCCCGTCGGGTGAACTTTATTACCGAGCGTCTTAAAAGCCTGCGCTTTTCGTCACCGAGCTTTTTAATTCCGCAGCGAAGCGCGGCATACTCCTCTAAGGCTTTACGCTCAGCGGACGAAAGCGTCGGCACAACCGTATTAATATAGCCCCAAAGCTTTGAAAGCTCGTTCTTTTCGCCCAGTACGTACAAAATGCGTTCCGCACTTCTCTCTCCGTCCCGCTCGGCAGAGGCGCAGGCGTACCTCATTATTAAATTGTCGAACGCGCGCTCCAGACTTTCGGCGGAGAAATAAAAGCGCAGAATTTTTTTGACCTTCAAAATCGGCTCCCGTAATACAAACAAATGTTTATTTTCGTTTTTATTATAACCGCTTAATATGACAGGAAACGTACAAATTAAAAATTAAATAAAAAATTTTAAGCGAAAATTCTGTGTTTTTCTACAGACGGGGCAGCCGCGCCCAAACAAAAAGCCCAAACAAACAGTTTACAAATAATTAAAAGGTATGGTATAATTGCATCGTGAAACGCTTGGCATTAATAACAACTTTATTATTTGCGGCAGGCACGCTTTTCGGCGGAAGTCTGGCGGCGCGCGCCGATGGCGGCGCTACGGTCTATCCCGAGGACGGGGAGTTTATCAAACCCCTCGTATTTTCCAACCTGACCGACTACGCCGTTGCAGGCGACAACTACGCTTTTGCGGAGCGTGAAAAGGAAACCGACGTCATCAAGGTGTTCGACGGCAAGTCGCTTACCGAGTACTCTTTCACCGAAACCGTTTCCGCACTTGACAGTGACGGAGAAAAGTTCTACTACTCCATCGGTGAAAACGTTTACTCCCTCCCCGACAAGGCGGCTTCGGAATATAAAATCTCCGACTCGGAGACAACAATAAGCGTCGAAGGCTATACGTATAACCTTACGGACAGGACGCTGAAAGTCGCGGACTTCAAGAACGAGGACAAGGTAACTACTTTTGACGGCGAATACGATAAGCTGAAAAAATACGGCGGCGCAGTATATGCGATAAAGGAAAACGCGCTGTACAAATTCACAGGCGCGGAAGAAGAAAAGCTTGAATATGAATACGTCGACTACTCCTCCACACTCAAAATCGAAGTGGGACAAACCCAAACAGATTTGACGCAAGGTTACGAGCTGAAGTTCGTTACCGTTAAAGCAGGCTCGTATATGACGGAAGTCGATTTGTCACAGCTTGACGGTCAGTATCTCGCTTCCGGCGCAACCGCGCCCGTCAATGAAGACACGACGGCGCTTCTGTTGTGCTATACGGGTAACGCCGCAATCGTCGCAATCGGCGAAAAGAGCTATATAACTTTAAAAACTTCGACGGAGGAAACTCAGGAAAGATACGTAACCGAACCCGAATTCGAGTACGCAACGGTTACCGGCAACAGAATTTACGCTTCACCCTTCGTCATAGTGGGAACGAGCATACTTTTCCCCGCGACGGGCACGATAGTTAAAATAAACGGCAAAATAGAACACGATGTTTTGGGCTCGGCTTTCTACGAAGTAGAATACGAAGACGCGGAAGGCAACAAGCACGTTGGTTACGTTACCTACGGGTTCCTCACAGAGTACATAATTGAGGACAACAAACCGCCCAACGAATTTCCCGACCCCGATTACAGCGAAAAGAACGACGTGCGCAACGTAATACTTATACTTATGGTTGTAGTACTCGTCCTCGTTGCCGCAGGATATATAACTTACGTGGCGACTTCGGGCAAACGCAAAAAAAGCGGCTTGCCCACCGACGACGAATCGGCTTCGGCAAACAATCTGCAAAAATAAATAATTTTAAGTGGGCGCGCCGAATGGCG
>CAMWNA010000059.1 GCA_947175515.1 uncultured Clostridia bacterium
ATTATACACCATAGGAACGAATTAGTAAATAATATAATTCAATAAATTTCAATATTTCTTTCAAAAAATTTTCACTAAGTATTCATTAAGTAATTGAAAATACTTTTCCGCTGTGCTATACTGTAAACGAAATGAAATTTTAACGGATAAAGGAGAATATAATGGAACTTAAATACGTACGCAAAAACGTTTATAAGGAAGCCGACGGCAAGGAGCTTGAAAAAATTTACAAGTTTGCCGAAGGATACAAAGCCTTCCTCGATACCTCTAAAACCGAGCGCGACGCTTCCGAAACGGCAAGAAAGCTTGCCGAAGCAAACGGCTTCAAGCCCTTCAGCTTTTCCGAAAAACTCAAGGCAGGCGACAAGCGCTATTTTTTGAACAGGGGTAAAAATATCTTCCTTGTCAAGGTCGGCAAAAACGACGTGGCAAAGGACGGCATAAGAATTATGGTCGCCCACGTCGATTCGCCCCGTCTTGACTTAAAGCCCAATCCCGTATTCGAGGACGCCGGTCTTTGCTACCTTAAAACGCATTATTACGGCGGAATTAAAAAATACCAGTGGACGGCGATTCCCTTGGCGCTTCACGGCGTGGTTATGCTCCGCGGCGGCGAGAAAAAGGAAATCTGCGTAGGCGAGGACGAAAACGACCCTATTTTCTATATAACCGATTTATTGCCCCATCTTGCGCAGGAGCAGAGCCAGAAACCCCTTGCAAAGGCTATCGAAGGTGAAAACCTCAACGCCGTAATAGGCGGACTTCCCGCAGTCGGCGGCGATAAGGAAAAGGACGAAGAAAGCGTAAAAACGGCAATTTTAAATCTTTTAAACAAGAAATACGGAATTACCGAAGTCGACTTCCAGTGTTCGGAACTCTGCTTCGTGCCTGCAGGCAAGGCGCGCGACGTCGGCTTTGACGGCGCACTCATTTCTGCGTACGGTCACGACGATAAAGTATGCGCTTACCCCGAAATGCAGGCTATATTCGATTGTGACAGCGACAGAACGGTAGTGGCGGTATTTGCCGATAAGGAAGAAGTTGGCAGCAACGGTACGACGGGCATGCAGAGCAAGGTTATTTCCGACGTTATTGAAACAATCGCAAATTCCTTCGGTGCAAACCCCATTGAAGTAAGGTACAATTCAAAGTGCATTTCCGCAGACGTTACCGCTGGCTACGACCCCGCTTACAGCTCGGCGTATGAAAAGCGCAACACCACTTTCATATCCTGCGGCGCAGCCGTTTCCAAATATACGGGCGCGCGCGGTAAGTCCAATTCCAGCGACGCTTCCGCAGAATATATGGGTTTTATACGCGATATTTTCGAGGACAACGGAGTTATCTGGCAGACGGGCGAGCTCGGCGCGATTGACGCTGGCGGCGGCGGAACGGTGGCAATGTACATTGCAAACCTCGGCATCGATACGGTGGACGTAGGCGTTCCCGTGCTTTCTATGCACGCCCCTTACGAGCTGATTTCCAAAGCGGACGTATATTCTTTATACAAAGCCTGCGTAGCATTCTGTAAGTAACGGAATTTCATTTTAATTGGGCTGTTGCATAATAGAGTGATAAACAGTAATTTAGGGGACGAAATGATTATCCGGCAATATGCGCCGACAGACTGCGAGGATTTGGCAAGACTGTTTTATAATACAGTTCATACTATAAACTCCAAAGATTATACGAAAGAGCAGTTAAATGTATGGGCAACTGACAAAACAGATTTAGAGGTGTGGAACACATTGCTTTCTGAGCATTATACTGTTGTTGCGGTTAAAAATAATATTATAGTCGGTTTTGGCGATATCGATAAATCGGGTTATCTTGATAAACTATTTGTACATAAGGACTATCAACGGCGTGGAATTGCAACGGCAATCTGTAACGAATTAGAAAGCATCGTTGAAGAAGATAAAATAATGACTCACGCATCTATAACGGCTAAACCTTTTTTTGAGCAAAGAGGTTTTAATGTTATTAAAGAGCAACAAGTTATCAGAAATGGAATTGCCTTGACTAATTATGTAATGGAAAAGCAAGTACGACAAATTTCAATTTAACTTACTTAATTACAAGCAGAAAGAACTCTCAAACAATTTGTTTGAGAGTTCTTTATCGTTATTCGTTTTTTTATTCCCTATGGGAAGTGCGCTTTGCACGCGCCATTTGAATTCTTTATTTGGTTTAATTATTTCTTAAACGGAAGCTGTAAACGTATTTTAACTGCTCGCGCACGAAAAGCCTGTACTTTTTACCTGCCGACTCAAACAGCACGTAAACTTTGTTTCCGACCGTACACATTCCCTCGGACATAGAGGGGATAGAGTAATCGTTCAGAAATACTTCGCTGTTGTTTGAGTCTGCAAAGTAAACCCTAACGGTCTTATCGGTGTACTGTACGCCGCTTTTAGTGTTAACGCCGTTGTAGGGGAAATTCTTGCCCTTAAGATTCAGGAAAGTATCCGAATTTTCCGTAGTCGTCAGCTTAGCCCAATCGTAAACAAGAATATGCGAGTTTGCAAGCGAATAACTTTGCGAAAGCGCAATCGCGTTTCCTGCACGCGCAAAGCCCTGTATCTTTTCGGGTATGGAAATAATTTTCTGTATCTTGGGCACCTTGTCCGCTTCGGCAACGTTATCGTCGGAAATTTTAGTCAGTCCGTAAGGCTCGGCGGAAACGTTCACGTAATACTCGTATGCAAACGCCGTGTTTTCAAGTCCGTTAGGCGTGGTTATATGGTGGCTTGCGTCGGTATCCCATTTGCCCTTGCGGTAAAACTCGCCGACGTACAGCCTGTCATAAGTTTTTGAAGTTGCGGGGTCGTCGTAGTAAAAACAGAAGTCCGCGCCGCAATTCGCGTCAAAGGAAGCGGTGAACTGCACGAACTTATTTTCGTCGCCGGCAGGCAGCTTTGCCTTTGTAATAATCTCTGCGGCAACGGTTGCATAGTCTGTGGAGGAAGCTTTTGCAACGTAAACGTTTCCCTCGCCGGTAACGTAAAGGAACGTTCCGTTAGTTGCAATTCCGCCGCAGTGACCTTTATATTCGCTGCCGTCAACGTTTTTCATCGTAACATAGCCTTCGTAGCCTGTGTCCGCGCCCGTCACGTAAATTCGGGAAGCCGAGCCGTCAACCATATAAGCCGTCATAAAAAAGTATTGCTGGTATTTCTTTGTTTTTTCGCCGTCCGCGCCGGTTACTTCGTATTCGTATGAACAGTTCCCCAGCCCCTGCGGCACCGCGCCGTCTTTAAGACCTGCAATTTTAAATTCTTTGGTGAAGTTATCGTCAAAATCTTTATAGCTATCGCCTAGGAACCAGATTATAAGGAACATTGACAGCAGTATAATAACGGAAAATACCGCCGTCAGCGAAATAAAAAGCTTTTTGTGCTTCATAATTCAACCTCTTTAAAGTTTACGTATAATATTGTATCAAACCGCAGTCAAAAAAGCAAATCTTTCACTTGATATTTGCAAGGCTTTCTTATATAATGGCTTTAGAATACAAAAGAAAGGCAGGATAGCTTGAAATGAATATTATAATGTTTATTTTAAACCTGTTAAAGCCCAAAAACTGGCTGATAATTTTAAGCATAGTTTTAAACGTCGGCATATGTGCAGGCATTGCCGTGTACGTATCGTATCTTTTCGGTTATAATAATTACCTGTTGGTATCAATCTGTGTAATAGCCGCGTATATCGCGCTTGAGTTGTTTATGCTCACCCCTGTTGGTGAGGCGATTATGCGCAGAAAAATGAAAATGAAACCCATGCCGGAAACGCATTGGACTTACGCTGTTTTCAACGAGGTAAAGCGCAGAACCCGAATAAAGAACAGGTGGCTTTCAAAAAGGCTTAAGCTATACTACACCGAATCAAAGGAAATGAACGCCTACGCGCTCGGCTCGCGTACGGTCTGCATAACCAGTGCGCTTACGTATTTAAAGCCCGACTATATAGAGGGGATTTTAGCGCATGAGTTCGGTCATATAACGTATTACGATTCGTACGTTTCACTTTTGGCGCGCCACGGCAATATGCTGTTTTACGCGGTAGTAATGGCGGTGTGGGCGCTGTGTTCGCTGTTTGCGCTGTTTCTGGACGTCATCGCGTCGTCCGTCTGCCGAGATACGCGCCTGTTCCGACTAATGGTTATGCACTTTGCAAACCTGTTGATTTCAGTTGTTTCGCTTATCAGCAGTCTTTTATTCTGCGCACGCAGCAGAATAGCCGAGTACGGCGCCGACGCGTTTGCAGTTAAAATTGACGAAGGGGAGAATTTGAGGGACGGACTTATAACCATAACGGGCGGCAGCTCGCCGCGTTCGCGAAACCTTACGGATATGCTTATGAACACGCATCCCGCAACCGAAAAGCGCGTGAAGCGCATAAACAAATTAATCGCGGCTTAAAATAAAAAAATATTAAAGCGGCGCGGACGGTACCCCGCCCGCGCCGAAAATTTATGTCGTTATGACAGATGCCTAAAATATAGCCTTTAAAATAAGTCCGAAAACGAAGGTCGCCGCAGCGCCTATAAAACCCAGCATTATCCTGAACGCAATATCGCGCTGCCGCTGTTTTTCGTTGCGCTTGAAGGCGTAGCCGTTTTCCTTTAAGCTGATAACGTACATCTTTTCGCCCTTTCTTTCGGAGGTAATCAAATCGAAGTATCCGTCGCGCTTTAAATCGTTTAAAATATCTTCTATAATTTCGGGGCTGTATTTTTTCTTTGCGGGCAGAATGGAAAGAATATCGAGCGGTGAAATAAGACATCCGTCCGTGCCGTCGCAAAGGCTGAACACGGCGGACATAATTTCATTTTCGTTTTTGGAAAGCATACCCTACACAATCGCAAATATCAGTGAAATCAGAAGGCTCCCCAAGGCTCCGCCGAGGAACGCGGAAACGAAAACGAAGTCGACCCTCGGTCTGCGTTCGGCGATTACCTCGCCGACCTCCTGCGTATCCTCGTCCGTAATTTCTTCCTCGTATTCTTTTAAAGCCGCCACGCAGTACATATCGCCGCGCGAATATTTTACGTCGATATATCCGCCGTTTCTAAGTGCGGTCAAAGCCCTGTCAAGCTCCGCCCCGTCGGCGTTGGCGCCGTCGGGGAAGGCTTCTAAAAACTCGTCCTCGGCAATTATAATATACCGCCCGACCGGACTTATCGAACGTATCTTGTCAAAAACCGCTCCGCAAATTCTATCCATATTACTTTTAATATTGACAAAACCTGCGGCTTTTAATACCGCAGGTCATTAATTTTTATTAAAAAGCTATTTGTTTGAAGAATAAATTATTCCGCCGACCAATACCGCAAGCGTTAATGCAAATACAACGTACGCGGCAATTTTAACGAACTTCAGCCACGGCAGGTTATTCTTTTTTCTCTGTGTATTTTCGAACGCAAGCGCGGCAATTGAAAACAGCGCGGAAGCTATCAGGGAGTAAATTCCCAGCTTTGTAAATATCAGCCCCAAAAACACCGCGGCGGCAACAATCAATCCTATTGCGAAATACGCATAGGTTTTGCCGTGGTATACGGGCTTGACTTCGTTCAGTTTTTCTTCGTCTTTTTTCTTCATATTCAGTCCTTTAAAAGCTCGGTATGCCCGTTCGGGTCAACCAGCACCGTATTATAGTCCGTGTAAATAACGAAGCCCGTGTTCGACTTGGGCGGCTTTTTTACAAACTTCTTTTTGGCGTAGTCCACGGGTATTTTTGTTCCGCCGCGCCCGTCGGAATAGTACGCGCATATTTCCGCCGCAACGGCTAAAACGCTTTCCGGCACTTCGCGCCCCTCGCCGATTATGCCGACGTGGGAGGAGTGGTATTTCTGCGTGTGCAACCATAAATCATCCGGTGCAAGTCCCTTCGTAAGCCGTTCGTTCTGCAAATTATTTCTTCCGGCAACTATCTTGAAGCCCTGATAAAAATATTCCCTGAACGGCGGAGCAACCGGCTTTTTCTTCTTTATTTCGATTGTCCTGTAAAGTCCTAAAGAAACAAGCTCTTCCTCGATTTCAAAAAGGTCGGCTTTGTTTTCGGCGGAAAGAATACTCGCCGCAATGCTTTGCAAATAATTCAGCCTTTGCTCGGCTTCGTTCTTTTGCTCGCTCACGCTTATATAAGTGCGTTTAAGCTTGGCGTACCTCTTGTAATACTTCTGCGCATTCTGCGCAGGCGTAAGCGTTTCGTCCAGCGCTATTTTAATTTTGCACTGTTCGGGGTCGTAATAGTTAACGGCTGAAAAGCATTTCATTCCGCGTTCAAGCGCGTAAATGTTTGCGGTTATAAGCTCACCCTGTAATTTTATGCTTTCCGCGCCCTCGCATTCAAGTAGCTTCGAATTTATTCCCGCAAGCCGCTTTTCTGTTTTTTTGACCGCGGAGTTAACCGCATTTTCAAGCTTGCTTCTTTCTGTTTCGAAGCTCCTTTTTTCGTACAGATAGGAGTAGTACGCACTCTGCGCCTCTAATATATTTGCGTATTTTTTCTGTGCCGCACTGTTTGAGCGCACTTTAAAATCACACGGCTCGCCGTCGCAATAAACCACGCACGGCTCGGCGGATAAATTATAAACGTAATCCCGGATATTTTCAGCGGATATGTTTTCGCCGTAAACGCAAAGCATTTCCGCCGCGGTCGCGTATGCAATTCCTTTGACCCTGTCGCAGATAAGCTTAATCCTTTCGCCTTCGGTTAGAAGAACTTCTTCAAGACCTTTAATATCGTCGGGGGGAATTTTTTCCTGCGGTTCGGGCAGCGAATATTTCGCGCCGCCCAAGGTGAGCCTTTTAACGTTCTCACCGAAGGAATTGGTTTTCAGCGCGCCTAAAATCACGCCGTTTTCTGTCAGTACCGCGTTGGAGTATTTGCCCATTATCTCGAAGTAAAGCCGCATTACGGAGGAGGAGAAGTCGGATACGCACTTCAAATCAAAGTAAATTATCCTCTCGAAGTCAGGCTGCACGACGTCAAGAATTTCCGCATTCTGTAAATGCTTTCTCAAAAGCATACAAAAATTCGGCGGAGTCTGCAGCGCCGGCTTTTCCGTTTCGCCAAGGCTCAGCCTTGCCGCACGCGCGGAAAGACAGGCGTCAAGTTTAACGTTGCCGTTTGCGGTGTATATAATAAACGTCAGCTCTTCGCGCGAAGGCTGTACTATTTTTGAAATTTTACCGCCCGTAAGCGCTTTTTTAAGCTCGGTGCAAACGTATTTAATTGTAAAAGCGTCCTGCGGCAATTTAAAAAACCTCTTTTTTGCAGTTTATAAATATTATAAACCAAAAAAAATCAAAAGTAAATTGTTTATCCGCACGGCAAAACGCTTTTCAAAAATAAAGATATGTGATAGAATAAACTTTGTATCAAAATAATATTATATTAAGATAAACAGGAGAACTATCAAAAATGAAGTATACTCACGCTGCAGGTGAAAAAAGCACGGTAAAGCTTACCATTACCTTTACCGAAGACGAATGGCAGGACGCTATAAACGAATCCTACAAGAGGACGAGGGGCAAGTACTCCGTTCCCGGTTTCAGGAAGGGCAAGGTCCCCAAGCCCGTGCTTGAAAATTACTACGGCAAGGGCGTTTTATACGAAGAAGCCTTCAACGTCCTTTATAACAAACACTATTCGGGCATACTCGAAAAGGAAAAGGACAATTTCACCGCCGTCGGCGAGCCCTCGCTTTCGGTTGAAGATTTAACGGACGGCAAAGGCTTGGTGCTTTCTGCAATCGTTCCCGTTAAGCCCGAAGTAAATATCGAAAAGTATACAGGTTTAAAAATTCAGCAGTTTGAATATAATGTATCCGACGCCGACGTTGAAAAGGAAACGAATAAAATTTTGGAAAGCGGCGCTGAAAACGTAGAGGTTACAGACCGCGCCTGCAAATTAGGCGACACTGTCAATATCGACTTCTCCGGCAGCGTTGCTAACGAAAAATTCCCCGGCGGTACGGCTGACGATTATAACTTGGAGCTCGGCAGCGGCTCGTTTATCGCAGGCTTCGAGGACGGCGTCGTCGGTATGAAGACAGGCGAAACTAGGGATATAAAGGTTAAATTCCCCGAAGATTATCAGGCGGATAACCTCAGGGGCAAGGACGCGGTTTTCACCGTCGTTCTCAATAAAATCACCGAAAAGAAGCTTCCCGAATTAACCGACGAATACGTTAAAAAGCATGCCGGAGCGGAAAGCGTTGCGGACTATAAAAAGACCGTGCGCGAACGCTTGGTAAGAAATGCGGAAAACCGCGGCAGGGATGAAACCGAAAACAGCATTTTAAACGAAATCTGCAAGCACACTGCCTGCGATATCCCCGACGCTATGATTGAAAGCGAAATCGACAGAATGGTTCAGGATTTCAATTACCGTTTAATGTATCAGGGCTTGAAGCTTGACGATTATTTAAAATATATGGAACTGACTATGGAGCAGTTCCGCGCACAGTTCAAAGAGCAGGCTCAGCCCAGAGTTTTAAGCCAGCTTGTAATTGATAAAATTATAAGAGCAGAAGGCTTCAAAGCCGACGATAAAGAGCTTGACGCCAAAATCGAGGAGCAGGCTAAATCCGTGGGCAAAACGCTTGCGGAATACAAAAAGAATATCGACCCCAGACAGGTTGAATATATCACCAACGATATAATAATCACCAAGCTTTTCGACTTCCTGAAAAAGAACAACGAAATGTACGTCGAGGGCGGCAAGCCCGCCGCAAAGAAAACTGCGGCAAAGACCGCTTCGGCAGATACGGCTGAAAAGTCCGACAAATCGGAAAAGCCTGCAGCCGCTAAAAAGCCCGCGGCAAAAAAACCTGCGGCTAAAAAAGATTAACCGTAATATAATATAAAAGTATATAAAAGGTAACAGGAGGAAATAAATTTATGGAACGCAACGCATTAGTGCCCTATATCGTGGAACAGACTTCACGCGGCGAGCGCTCGTATGACATTTACAGCCGTCTTTTAGAGGACAGAATTATCTTTTTAAGCGGCGAAATTGACGACGCGGTGGCAAACACCGTAGTAGCCCAGCTCATTTACTTGGAGGCGAAGGACCCCCAGAAGGATATTTCACTTTATATCAACAGCCCCGGCGGCTCGGTTTCCGCAGGACTTGCAATTTACGATACGATGAACTACATCAAATCCGACGTTTCCACTATATGCATCGGTATGGCGGCCTCCATGGGCGCGTTCCTTCTTTCCAGCGGAACCAAGGGCAAAAGATTTGCCCTCCCCAACAGCGAAATTATGATTCACCAGCCTTTGGGCGGCGCGCAGGGTCAGGCAAGCGATATTAAGATCGCGGCTGAGCATATTTTAAGAACCAAACAAAAGCTTAATACCATTCTTGCCCAGAACTCCGGCAGAGCGCTTGCGGAAATAGAACGCGATACCGACAGGGACAACTATTTATCCGCACAGCAGGCCATGGAATACGGGCTTATCGACAGGGTATTCTATAAAAGATAATATTTAAAAAAATCGGGAGTTTTATATTGAAAGAAAAGAAAATCTGTTCTTTTTGCGGTAAAACGGAAGATAAAGTAAAACAGTTGATTTCAGGACAGGACGGCGCGCATATTTGCGACGAGTGCGTGCTTATCTGCGGCGATATGATGAAGGACTTGGAGGCTACGGGGTTTGAACCCGTGCCTCTCAAAAAGCCCGCCGAGATAAAGGAAGAGCTGGACAAGTATATCGTAGGTCAGCACGAGGCTAAAAAAGTTCTCTCCGTCGCGGTGTACAACCACTATAAACGCATAAACAACCGTGTTGAAGGGATTGAAGCCGACGGCGACGTGGAAATCGAAAAAAGCAATATTCTGTTGCTCGGTCCCACGGGCTGCGGTAAAACACTGCTTGCGCGTACTCTTGCAAAAATTTTAAACGTTCCCTTCGCAACGACGGACGCAACTACCTTGACGGAAGCCGGCTACGTCGGCGAGGACGTTGAAAACATTCTGTTAAAGCTTATCCAGAACGCCGACTACGATATAGAAAAAGCCCAGCGCGGTATAATTTATATCGACGAGATAGACAAAATCGCAAGAAAGAGCGAGAACGTTTCCATAACCCGCGACGTTTCGGGCGAGGGCGTACAGCAGGCGCTTTTGAAAATAATAG